>JAJYTX010000373.1 GCA_021792815.1 Pseudomonadota bacterium | reverse complement strand
TGCACGATGTCGGGGATTACAAGGTCGGTGACCAGTGGCGCGTGCTCGAGCCCGGCATGGTGCTGACCATCGAGCCGGGCCTCTATATCCCTGTCGGCGCGCGCGGCGTGCCCAAGCGCTTCCAGGGGATCGGGGTGCGCATCGAGGACGATGTGGTGGTGACTCGCAATGGTGCGGAAGTGCTGACCGAGGGGGTGCCGAAGGACCCGCAGGCGATCGAGTCGCTGATGACCTCGAGCCATGCCTGACCCTGCCCCGCGCGAGGCTCGCGGCTCACCACGCGAGTTCGACGTCGCCATCATCGGTGGCGGACTGGTCGGCGCGAGTCTGGCACTCGGGCTCTGCGGGACCGGCGTGCGGGTCTTGCTCGTCGAGAGCGTGGCGCCCGACTCGGAGGCGCAGCCGAGTTTCGATGAGCGGACGACGGCGCTCGGCAATGCCAGTCGGCGCATCTTCCAGGGCCTCGGCATCTGGGAGCGTCTGGCGGCGCAGGCGGCCGAGATCCGGGTGATCCACGTGTCGGATGCGGGGCGGTTCGGCTGTGCACGGCTCACGGCGCCGGAACAGGGCATCGAGGCTTTCGGCTATGTGATACCCAACAGGCTGATCGGCGAGGCGTTGTGGCAGGCCCTGGCCGCGGCAACCGGCGTCGAGAGCCGGGTTCCGGCGCGGATCGAAGACCTGCAGGTCGGCACCGAGGGGGTCGGATTCATCGTGGCCGACGCCGGTGGCCGTGAGCGGATCGCCTCGAGGCTGGTGGTGGCGGCCGATGGCGCGCACTCGATCGTGCGCGCCGCCGCGGGCATCGAAGCGGCAGTCGAGGACTACGACCAGGTGGCCATCGCCGCCGCGGTCGTTACCGACCGGCCGCACGACGGCACGGCGTATGAGCGCTTCACGCCCTCCGGGCCCATCGCGGTGCTGCCGCTGCGTGGCGGCGGTTATGGAACCGTCTGGGCCAGCGCGCCGCGGCGGGCGGCTGAACTGATGGCGCTCAGCGCCGAGGCATACCTCGGCGAGCTGCAGCGGTGTTTCGGCTGGCGGGTGGGGCGGTTCGTGCGCCTCGGCCGTCGCGCATCCTATCCGCTGAAGCTGACGCGGGCAGCGACCAGCGTCGCGACCCGGACCGTGCTGATCGGTAACGCCGCTCAGGCGCTGCACCCGATCGCCGGGCAGGGATTCAACCTGGGTCTGCGCGATGCCGCCCTGCTCGCCGAGCTCATCGCCCGCGCCGGCGGCGATGCCGGCGCGCCGCAACTGCTGCGGCGCTTCAGCGAGGCCCGCGCCGCCGATCGCGGCGGTGTGGTGCGTTTCACCGATTCTCTGGTGCGCCTGTTTGACAGCCGCATCCCCGGCGTCAGTCTGTTGCGCAACCTGGGGCTCGTCCTGTTCGACCTGGCGCCGCCGGCGAAGCGGGCGCTCGCGCGGGTCAGCCTCGGATTCGGCGGCCCGGCGCCGCGGCTGGCGCGGGGGTTGCCGCTGCAGTGAGCGCGGTCCACGCAAACCGGCGGTGGGATGTGCTGATCGTGGGCGGGGGTCCCGTGGGTGCCTGCGCCGCGGCGCTGCTGCAGTGCTCGTTCGGAACCGCGGCACGCCCGCTGGCGATTGCGGTGCTCGAGCCCCATCGACCGTCACCGCTCGCAGCGCACGAGCCGTTCGACTCGCGGGTGTCGGCGTTGTCGCGCGCCAGCGAGCGCATCCTGACGGCGGCCGGCGCCTGGCAGCGGCTGCCGCGCGAACGCCTGGGCCCGTATGAGCGCATGATCGTCTGGCCCGGGCACTTGGCGGCACGCAGCCCCGATGCGCTGACGTTCGATGCCGCCTACGCGGGAGAGTCGAACCTCGGATACATCGTCGAGAATCGTCTGGTGCAATGGGCGGCGCTCGCGGCCTTCGAAGCCGCAGGCGGCACGGTCATCGCGGGCGGTCTTTCCCGCCTGCGGATCGAGGAGCCGCAGATCGGGGTCGAGACGAGCGCAGGAGGTTTTACGTGCGGGCTGATCGTGGGGGCCGACGGCGCACGCTCTAAAGTCCGCGAGGCCGCGGGCCTCGCGGCGCGGGTCGGAAGCTACCGCCAGACGGCCATCGTCGCGAATGTACGCACGGCGCTGGCGCACGAGAGCACGGCCTGGCAGCGGTTCCTCGGCCGCGGCACACTCGCCTTTCTGCCGCTTGCGGACGGATCGAGCTCGATCGTCTGGTCGGTGGACGAGAACGTCGCGGCGATGCTGCTCGCGATGCCGCCGGAGAGATTCGAAGAGGAATTGCTGCGCGAGTCGGACGGTGTGCTCGGGGCGGCGAGGCTGTGCACCGATCGCATGGCGCTGCCGCTGCGCAGTTTCACCGCGGAGCGCTTCACCGCCAACCGTTGCGCGCTGATCGGCGATGCCGCGCACGTGGTGCATCCGCTCGCCGGCCAGGGCGTGAATCTCGGCTTGTTGGATGCGGCGGCGCTGGCCGAGTGCATCGGGGAGGCGCACCGGCGCGCGGAGGATCCCGGCGCCCCGGGCGTACTGCGCCGCTACGAGCGTTGGCGCAAGAGCGAGATTGCGCCCATGGCGCTCGCCATCGATGCTTTCAACCGCTTCCTGGCCCACGGCGCCGGACCGCTCTCGAGGCTCGCGCGCCGGGGATTGTCGTGGGTGAATCGGAGCGAGGAACTGAAGCGCTGGTTCATCGCCCGCGCGCTCGGGTTGTCCGGGGAGCTGCCCGCCGCGGCGCGCCCGGGCGGGATGAGCGACTGCGCGCAGGCTCGCTGAGCGCAATCCGGTCGATCTTGGCCGCGCAGATGAAGTCGTTCTCGGACAGTCCCTGGATCGCGTGCGTCGTGTACTGCACGCGGCAGCGGTTGTAGCCCACTTCGAGGTCGGGGTGATGGTCCTCGACGTGGGCGATGTGGGCTACGGCGTTGACGAAGCTCATGGTCCGGTAGAAATCCTGGAAGCGGAATTCGCGCCGCAGGTACGGCCCTTCCGGGGACAGGACCCATTCCGGTGAGAGCTGCTTCGCGAGCGCGCGGGCCTGCGCGCGCGTGAGCGGCGGCACGCCGCCCTCGCAGGGCTTGCACTGCTTTCCGGTCAGCTTGCGCATTGACTCGACCTCCCGGCGGTGGCCGCAGCCGGCATGCGTCCCTCGCGGCCGTTCGTGCCGCCTGACTGTGCGGTGAGACCGGCTCGCTCCGGCGTGCTACGCGGCCGCGCTGTCCGCGCTCTTGCGGACGAAGCGCCGCGCCACGTAGCGCTCGAGCAGATCCTGGAACTCCTCCGCGATGTGATCGCCCTTCAACGTCACGGTTTTCTCGCCGTCCTCGTAGACCGGCGCCACGGGACGCTCGCCCGTGCCCGGCAGGCTGATGCCGATGTTGGCGTGCTTGCTCTCTCCGGGGCCGTTGACCACGCAGCCCATGACGGCAACGGTCATATCCTCGACACCGTGGTACTGCCGGCGCCATTCGGGCATGCGGTGCCGGATGTGTGTCTGGATGCGCTGTGCGAGCTCCTGGAACACGGTGCTGGTGGTGCGACCGCAGCCGGGGCAGGCGGTCACGAGCGGCAGGAACGAGCGCAGGCCCATCGTCTGCAGGATCTCCTGCGCCACGATGACCTCCTGCGTGCGATCTCCGCCGGGTTGAGGTGTCAGCGACACCCGGATCGTGTCGCCGATCCCCTGCTGCAGCAGCACGGCCATGCCCGCGGTGGAGGCGACGATGCCCTTCGAGCCCATGCCCGCCTCGGTGAGTCCCAGGTGCAGCGGGTAGTCGCAGCGG
>JAJYTX010000372.1 GCA_021792815.1 Pseudomonadota bacterium | reverse complement strand
CCGCCATACGGATCGATGATCTCACCGGAGGCATCCTCTGCCATGGCATTGATGGTCAAATCCCGCCGCCGCAGGTCCTCCTCCAGCGTCACGTCGGGGGAAAACCGGGTGGTGAATCCCCGGTAACCCGGGGCGACCTTGCGCTCCAGTCGCGCGAGCGCGTATTCCTCGCGGGTCTGTGGATGCAGAAACACGGGGAATTCCCGTCCGACGGACACATAGCCCTGGCGCTCGAGATCCTCGGGAAGCGCTCCGACCACCACCCAGTCCCGCTCCCTGACCGGCCACCCGAGCAGCCGGTCCCGCACCGCACCGCCGACCAAGTACACTTCCATGCAGACATGGTACCCCAGGCGGCCCCCTCCACCTCCGGCAATGCGCTTCGCCTTCAGGCGCCTCGCGCGGGATTGCGGGCCGTGTGGCTGGCGCTCGCGGCGGCGGCTTTCGTCGGATTGTCGGGCTGCGCCAGCACGCTATACCTGCTGCAGGCGGCGAACGGAGAATGGCACGTCATGCACGGACGCAGACCCATCGTGGACGTGATCGACGACCCGCAAACGCCGGAGCCACTGATCAGAGAACTGAGCGCCGTGCGGGAGGCCCGCCGTTTCGCCTCGGAACGGCTGGGCTTGCCGGATAACGACAGCTATCGCACCTACGTCAACATTGGCCGCCGCTACGTCGTGTGGAACGTGGTCGCTGCACCGCAGTTCTCCGTCAAACCCATACAATGGTGCTTTCCGATCGCCGGCTGTGTCGCGTACCGCGGTTATTTCAACGAACGGAGCGCACAGCGTTTCGCCAGGCATTTGAAGCGACGGGGCTACGACGTCGTGGTCGAGGGCGTGCCCGCGTACTCGACCCTGGGCCGGCTTCCCGATCCGGTCATGAGCTCCATGATGCGCTATGGCAGCGACGAGCTGGCGGCCATGATTTTCCACGAGCTGGCGCACCAGCTGCTGTATGTCAGGAACGACTCCCGGTTCGACGAAGCATTCGCGATGACGGTCGAGAACGAGGGCATGAGGCGCTGGCTGGAGTACCGGCACGAGCCGGAACGGTTCGCGCAGTTCGAGCGCCAGAGCGATGCCGACCGTCAGTTTGCCGGCCTCCTGCGGCGCACGCGCGCGCGGCTGGCGGACCTGTACGCCTCGCACATTCCGCGCGAGCAGATGCTGCGGCGGAAAAAGGCGACCCTGTTGAGGCTCGCGCACCGCATCCGCGCCCTCGAGCACCGCCTGGGGCTGCGCTCGCCCCTGTACGACCAGTGGATCACCGAGGGCCTGAACAACGCCGACCTGGCCTCGGTGGGCACATACTACGACTGCCTGCCGGGATTCGAGCGACTGCTCAGGCAGCAAGGCGGCAGCCTGCCGCGGTTCTACGCCGCGGCCCGCCGTCTTGCACGCGAACCCCGGCGCGAGCGTGACCGGCAGCTGTGTGGATCATGACATTCGGCGATTCCGGCGGCGCTCCGTCCGCCGCCGCGCCGGCCTTCGGCCGCAGGGGTGGCGGCCGCACGCTACAGCGATCTGCGCAGATCCTGCAGCGCAAAGCCCGAGAGCGGCTCATCAAAGTGGCGCGTCAGCGCCATCACCTTGAATGCCTCGCCCATTTCCCCCGGCAGCAGCAGCCGGCGCGCTTCGCCCGCAAGGCGCGCATGTCGCGCCGGATCGGATTCCTCTCCCACGAATCGCTCGATGCCCGTGCCCAACAGAAACGCGGCCTGGGTGCCGAAGCCACTGACCTCGAGCCCGCAGGCGAGCGCGGCCTCGGCCACGCGGGTGAAATCGACCCACGCGGTGATGTCCTGCACGCCGGCGTGGACGCAGGGATCATCGTGAACGCGCTGCTTGAAGTGACAGCGCAGCGTCCCGGTCACGCGCTGCGGATGGTAATAATGCGAGCGGGGCAGCCCGTAATCGAACAGCAGCACCAGGCCGCGCTCCAGGCACTGCGCCACGCCGCTCAACCAGGGCGCAACTCGCAGGCAGAGCTCGGACACATATCCTTCCGGCAACGGCGCCGGCAGCTCACCGATCAGCGCGTCGCAGGCGCTGGCCAGCGACTCGTCGGCCCGTCCGTCGCGCTCCACGATGACCTCGCGGTCCAGTGCCAGGCCCAGCTCCCGCACCCCGTCGGCAGTCACGACGAACCGCCGGCACGGCAAAGCGTCCAGCACCTCGTTGGCCAGGATGACGCCGCGCAGAGGCCGTTGCGGCAACCGCTCGAGCCACACGACCCGGGCCCGCAACGCCTCCGGCAGCCGGCCGAGGCGTTCGCGCTGCCGTTCGGCCAGGTCGGCGCTGACTTCCAGGATGGCGTATCGCTCGGGCAGGGCGTCTCGGGCGGACAGCTCCGTGAGGAGCGCGGCGGCCATCCGGCCGGTGCCGGCCCCGAGCTCGAGGATCTCACCGCCGCCCGCGAGCACCTCGGCACATTGCTGCGCCACGCAGCGACTGAACAGATCCGAGACTTCCGGGGCGGTCACGAAATCCCCGCCCGGACCGATCTTGAGGCTGCCGGCGCTGTAGTAACCGAGTCCGGGCGCATAGAGCGCAAGCTCCATGAAGCGCTCGAACGACAGCCAGCCTCCGGCGGCCCGGATATGCCCGCGGATCAGCTCCGTCACTTTCCCGGAGTGCTCCGCTTCTTCCGCCGACAGGGCTGGCATCGGCGTGTCAGACATCAGCGCTCGCGCCATAATGCGCTTCGATGAGCCCGACCACGGACAATCCGGCCACTCGCCGCCCACTGGCCGGCACAGCGGCCCTCGTGACCGGCGGCGCCCGCCGCCTGGGCGCGGTGATCGCACGTGCCCTGCACGAAGCCGGTGCCGGGCTGGTGCTGCACTACCGCAACTCCGCCGAAGCGGCCACGGCACTGGCCGGGGAGTTGAACCGGATTCGGGCCGGATCGGCGGTGCTGGCGTCCTGCGATCTGCTCGATGTGCAGGCGCTCGAGCAACTGGCCCGGACCGCGGTCGCGGCCTTCGGCCGGCTCGACATCCTGGTGAACAATGCCTCGACGTTCTACCCGACCCCGATCGGCGGGATCGACTCCGGAGCCTGGGACGATCTCATCGGCACCAATCTCAAGGCACCGCTGTTCCTGGCGCAGGCGCTCGCGCCTGCCCTGCATGAGAACCGCGGACTGATCCTCAACCTGGTGGACATCCACGGCGTGCGCCCGCTGCGCCGCTACCCGGTCTACAGCATCGCCAAGGCGGGGCTGATCATGCTCACCAAGTCCCTTGCCCGCGAACTCGGTCCGCAGGTGCGAGTCAATGCCATTGCGCCGGGGCCGGTGATGTGGCCGGAGGCGGGGGTGGACGAGGTGCTGCGCAAGCGCATCATCGAGCGCACCGCGCTCAAGCGCGGCGGCTCGCCGGAGGATGTGGCCCGCGCGGCGCTCTACTTCGCCTGCGATGCGCCATTCGTCACCGGACAGATCCTGGCGATCGACGGCGGCCGCAGCATCGGCTGGTGAGCGCCTCAAGCTTCGCCCTCCCCACCCGACCGCATCGGGATCAGGGGGTGCGAGGCTCGGTCAAACCGCCGCCACAGCTCGCCGATGGTGAGTCCCGCCGTGGGATGCACGAGCCCAGGAGCCAGATCGGCGAGCGGCCCCAGCATGTAGGCACGCTTCAACAGGTCAGGGCGTGGCAACTTCAGCGTCGCTGTCTGGCGCACGAGCTCACCGTAGAGCAGCACGTCCAGGTCCATGGTCCGCGGCGCCCACCGCGGCGCCTCGCGAGTGCGGCCGCA
>JAJYTX010000371.1 GCA_021792815.1 Pseudomonadota bacterium | reverse complement strand
TGAGCTGCTGGATGGCCGTCTCACGCTCCTTCAGGCCGCTGTGCGCGAGCGCCTGCTCGCGTCCGAGGGCCTCGCGGGCCACCTGGAGGAACAGCTCGCTGTTGGTTTTCAGCGCCTGGCCGGCGAGCGATTCGAACGTCGATCGCAGCCTCTGCTCGGCCTGCTCGAGGTCTGCGCGGCGCTCGAGTTCGCCGCGGGCCGTCGTCTCCAGACGCACCCGGGCCGCCTCCAGCTCGACACGCAGCCCCTCGGCGCGGCGCATCGCGCGCAGCTGCCCGATGAGAAACCCGATTGCCGTCCCGGCGGCGAGCGAGACGGCGGCCGCGATCGCAGGGGACATGCAGACCGCCTAGGGGTCACGCACGAAGTGCGCCAGGTAGTTCACCGCGGGGTCCGCCGCGAGGCGGGCCTGGCCGGTGAAAGGGTTGAGTGTGATGCCGGAAAGCGCCCGGGCGCTGAGGCCGGCGGCGCGGGCCCAGCGGGCGAGCTCGCTGGGGCGGATGAAACGCTCATACTCGTGTGTGCCGCGCGGCAGCAGAGACAGCAGGTACTCGGCGCCGAGGATGGCCACGAGAAAGGATTTCAGGTTGCGGTTGAGCGTGGAGATGAACACCGAGCCTCCGGGCCGCGCCAGCCTGGAGAGCGTCGCGAGCATCTGCGCCGGCTGCGGCACGTGCTCGAGCATCTCCATGCAGGTGATGACATCGAAAGCCGCAGGTTCGAGGCTCGCGAGCGCCTCGGCGTCGGTCAACCGATAGTCGATCGCGAGGCCATGCGCGCTCGCGTGCATACGGGCGACTTCGATCATGCCGGGAGCCAGGTCGATCGCCGTCACCCGGGCGCCTTCGCGCGCGAGTGCCTCTGCGAGCAGGCCCCCCCCGCAGCCCACGTCGAGCACGCGCGCGCCCGCAAGGCTGCAGCGCTGCGCCACGAAGCGCAGCCGCAGCGGATTCAGCAGATGCAGCGGCCGGAACTGCCCGTGCTCGTCCCAGAAGCGTTCCGAGAGCGCATCGAACTTGGCGATCTCAGCCTGTGCGGCATTGGCCCGTGCGGCTTCGGGGGCGGGCTGATGTGCGGTTGTCATACGGACCTTGTGTCATCAAAGCGGCGACAGGCGCGCGGCGTGCGGCTGCGGCAACACCCGATAGCGGTCATCCCGCTCAGGCGGCCGCTGATCGAGCCGCGCGGCGCCGAGCAGCCCGGCGCGGTGCCGGTACCGGCCGCTCGGCGGACGAGGGGCAAGGATAGCGCAGCGCGGCGCGCAGCAGAATGGTGCCGCCGCTGCCGATCGGCAGATGGGCGCGCCCCGCGCCCGGCAGCGGCTTATCGGCGCGGCGCTCGCGCGGCGGCCGTCGCGCGCAGCGCCCGCTGTGCCCTCGTGCTAACATCGGGGTTTTGGCATGTTCCGAGAGCCGATGTCCGAGATCGCACGCGAAGTCCTGTCCGTCAGCCTCGAAGAGGAGATGCGCCAGTCCTACCTCGACTACGCCATGAGCGTGATCGTCGGGCGAGCCCTGCCCGACGTGCGTGACGGGCTGAAGCCGGTGCATCGGCGCGTGCTCTACGCGATGCGCGAGCTCGGCAACGACTGGAACAAGCCTTACAAGAAGTCCGCGCGTGTCGTCGGCGATGTCATCGGCAAGTACCACCCGCACGGAGACACGGCGGTCTACGACACCATCGTGCGCATGGCCCAGCCTTTCTCCATGCGCTACCTGCTGGTCGACGGCCAGGGCAATTTCGGCTCGGTCGACGGCGATACGCCCGCCGCCATGCGCTACACCGAGGTGCGCATGTCGCGCCTGGCGCACGAGCTGCTCGCCGACATCGACAAGGAAACGGTCGATTTCACGCCGAACTACGACGAGTCGGAGCTCGAGCCCTCGGTCCTGCCGACGCGCATTCCCAACCTGCTGATCAACGGGCAGACGGGCATCGCGGTCGGCATGGCAACCAACATCCCGCCGCACAACCTCGCGGAGGTCATCAATGCCTGCCTCGCGCTGCTCGACGATCCGTCGCTGCCGCTCGGGGCGCTGATGCAGCACGTGCCGGGACCGGACTTCCCGACTGGTGGCATCATCAACGGCGCGCAGGAGATCGCCACCGCCTACCGCAGCGGACGCGGGCGGCTTTCGGTGCGCGCGCGGGTCACCATCGAGGATATCGGCCGCGGCGACCGCCAGGCGATCGTGGTCACGGAGCTTCCCTATCAGGTCAACAAGGCGCGCCTGATCGAGCGCATCGCGCAGCTGGTGCGCGAGAAGCAGATCGACGGCATCGCCGGCGATGGCCTCAGGGACGAGTCGGACAAGGACGGCATGCGCATCGTGATCGAGCTCAGGCGCGGCGAGACCGCCGAGGTCGTGCTCAACAATCTGTACGCGCAGACACCGATGGAGACGGTGTTCGGCATCAACATGGTGGCGCTCGAGGACGGGCAGCCGAAGCTGATGTCGCTCAAGGAAATGCTGGAGGCGTTCATCCGCCACCGCCGCGAAGTCGTCACCCGGCGCAGCATCTTCGATCTGGGCAAGGCGCGCGAACGCGCCCACATCCTCGAGGGCCTCGCGGTGGCGCTCGCCAACATCGACGCGGTGATCGCGCTCATCAGGGCCGCCGCTTCGCCGGCCGAGGCGCGCGCGGGCCTGATCGGGCGGACCTGGCCCCCTGGGGCGGTGACCGGACTGCTCGAGCGCGCCGGGTCGGTCTCGACCCGTCCGAGCGGACTGCCCGAGGGCGCGGGACTCGCGCAGGCTGGCTACCGGCTCTCCGAGGCCCAGGCCCAGGCGATTCTCGAGATGCGCCTGCACCGGCTGACCGGCCTCGAGCAGGACAAGATCATCGGCGAGTACCAGGAGCTGCTCGCCCGGATCGCCGATCTCACCGATGTGCTGTCCCGGCCCGAGCGACTCACCCAGGTGATCCGTGCCGAGCTCATCGAGGTTCGCGAGACCTACGGTGATGCGCGTCGCACCGAGATCAACCGCGATCAGCTCAATCTCACCACCGAGGACCTGATCGAGCCGCAGGACGTGGTGGTGACACTCTCGCACGGCGGTTACGCCAAATGCCAGCCGCTCTCTGAATACCAGACCCAGCGGCGCGGCGGGCGGGGCAAGGCCGCCACCGCGGTCAAGGACGAGGACTTCGTCGAGAAGCTCTTCGTCGCCCACACCCATGACACGGTGCTGTGCTTTTCCAATCGCGGCAAGGTGTACTGGCTGAAGGTGTACGAGCTGCCCCAGGCCGGGCGCGCCTCGGCCGGCAAACCCATGGTGAACCTGCTGCCGCTCGAGCAGGGCGAGAAAATCAATGCGCTCCTGCCGGTCAAGGAGTATGACGAGCAGCATCACGTCTTCATGGCGACCAGCCAGGGCACGGTGAAGAAGACCCCGCTGAGCGCGTTCTCGCGGCCTCGCGCCAGCGGCATCATCGCCGTCGATCTGCATGACAACGACCGGCTGGTGGGCGTGGCGCTCACCGACGGCGCGCGCGAGGTGGTGCTCGTCTCGAGCGGTGGCAAGGCCATCCGCTTTCACGAGGAAGAGGTGCGCGCGATGGGCCGCGATGCCAGCGGGGTGCGCGGCATCCGCCTCGGGGAGGACCAGGAGGTGATCGCGCTGATCGTGGTGGCAGAGGGAGAGGTTCTCACGGCGTCCGCGGCCGGTTACGGCAAACGCACGCCCGTCGAGGACTTTCCTCGCCAGGGCCGCGGCGGCCAGGGTGTCATCGCCCTGCAGACGAGCGAGCGCAACGGCGCCACCGTGGCGGCGCTGCAGG
>JAJYTX010000370.1 GCA_021792815.1 Pseudomonadota bacterium | reverse complement strand
GCCGAAGGGCCGCGAGCCGTCACCGTCACCAAGGTGCTCGGCGACATGGTGACCCTCGACGGCAACCACCCTCTGGCCGGCAAGAGCCTGCACTTCGACGTGCGGATCGAGGACGTCCGTCCGGCGAGCGAGGAAGAACTCTCACACGGACACGTGCACGGTCCGCACGGCGCTCATCAGCACTAGCGGCCACGCTCGAGCCCGGCGCTAGAACCAACTGTAGTTGAAACTGATGCTGATCCGCTCGACCGCGAGCGGATTCGCCGGCACCTCGTGCCGCAGCCAGCTCTCGAAGAGCACCGCACTCCCGGCCTCGGCCGGGAGGGTGACCCACGGTTGGTTCGCCCGCTTGGCGGCCTTACGCCGTGGCGGCGCCGCCATCATCCGCGCGAGCCGCGGATCCTCCAGCTTCAGACCCGGACAGCCCGGCGGTGTTTTCACATAATAGGTTCCGCTGATGGTCGACAGCGGATGGATGTGCAGCCCGTGGGCCGTGCCGCGCGGCATGATGTTGACCCAGCAGTCGGTCATGGCCAGCTGCCGGCCCGTCAGGTCAAGATCCAGCGAGCGGGCGAAGCGCGCCACGTGCCGCCCGAGCGTCCGCTGCAGCTCGCCGAAAGTCGGCGACAGATCCTGCATCCGGCACACCGAGCCGTACGAAGTATACCCGCCCGGATAGTTCTGCGCCGACCAGCGCCGGCCTGCCCGGTCATCCAGGCGCAACTGCCGGCATTCGCGCAGCAGCCGTTCGTTGAGACGAGCGGCGCCCCTCAGGCGGGCGCGATAGACCAGGGTGGGGAAGAGCCGCTCGACGGGCATCGGTTCAGTATAACGGCGGCGGACCGGAAGATCCCCTCCCGGTCCGCCGCCGCCGTGCTCAGCGCGTCGCGCCAGGCCGACCTTACGAGGCGCGCCCGAACTGTTGCGCCTCCGTGCTGCCCGTCAGAGCCGTGATGGACGAGGTGCCGCCGGTGATGGCCTGCGTCAGCTCATCGAAATAGCCGGCGCCCACCTCCCGCTGGTGACGGGTGGCGCTGTAGCCGTGCTTCTCGGCGGCGAATTCCGCCTGCTGCAGCGCCACGTAGGCCGACATGTGCTGCTGCCTGTAGCCGCGCGCCAGGTCGAACATCGAGAAGTTGAGCGCATGGAAGCCCGCGAGCGTGATGAACTGGAACTTGTAGCCCATGGCACCGAGCTCGCGCTGGAACTTCGCGATCGTTTCATCGTCGAGCTTGCGCTTCCAGTTGAACGACGGCGAGCAGTTGTACGCCAGCAGCTTGCCCGGGAAGTGCCGGTGCACGCCTTCGGCGAAATGGCGCGCCTCCTGCAGATCGGGCTTGGCGGTCTCGCACCACAGCAGGTCCGCATACGGCGCGTACGCGCAGGCGCGCGCGATGGCCTGCTCCAGGCCCGCCCTGACGTAGAAAAAGCCCTCCGCGGTGCGCCCCTTGTCCGTCTCGATGAACGGCCGGTCGCGCTCGTCCACATCCGCGGTCAGCAGGTTCGCCGACTCCGCGTCCGTGCGCGCCACGAGCACCGTGGGCACGTTGCACACGTCGGCCGCCAGACGCGCGGCGATCAGCTTGTTGACCGCCTCCTGAGTCGGCACCAGCACCTTGCCGCCCATGTGGCCGCATTTCTTCGCCGAGGACAGCTGGTCCTCGAAATGCACGCCGGCCGCGCCCGCCTCGATCATCTGCTTCATCAGCTCGAAGGCATTGAGCACGCCGCCGAAACCGGCTTCGGCGTCGGCGACGATCGGCTTGAGCCAGTCGACGCTGTCATCGCCCTCGGCGTGATGCACCTCGTCGGCTCTGCGCAGGGTCGCGTTGATGCGCCGCACCACCGCCGGCACCGAGTCGGCCGGATACAGCGACTGGTCCGGATACATCTGCCCGGCCAGGTTGGCATCCGCGGCCACCTGCCAGCCGGACAGATAGATCGCGTCCAGCCCCGCTTTGACCTGCTGCATGGCCTGGTTGCCGGTGAGCGCGCCGAGCGCGTTGATGAAGGGCTTCTCGTTGAGATAGCGCCAGAGTTTCTCGGCCGCGAGGCGCGCCCAGGAATGCTCGAGCGGAATGGTGCCGCGCAGGCGCACGACGTCCTGCGGCTGGTAGCCGCGCTCGATGCCCCGCCAACGCGGGCTCTCGTGCCAGGCTTGGCGCAGTTCATCGGCGGTCGGTAAGGGTTTGATCGGTGTCATGTTAAGGTACTCCGGCCGTCAGTCGATCAGTTCGTAAGCGGGAAGGGTGAGAAAGTCATCGAAAGCATCCTGCTTGATCATCCGTTCGAACAGGCGCGCGGCGCTCGGAAAGACCCCGTTCAGCAGCCTCGCCGAGCCCACTTCGCCGTGAATGCGGTCGAGCTCCGCGGCGAGCAGGCGGTCGAACCGCTCAGCGGTCACCGCCATCCCGTCGCTGGTGTGTGCGCCGTGATGCAGCCACTGCCACAACTGCGCGCGGCAGATCTCCGCCGTGGCGGCGTCCTCCATCAGGTTGTACAGCGGCACGCAGCCGCTGCCGCGCAGCCACGCTTCCAGGTACTGCACGCCCACCCGGATGTTGTTGCGCAATCCGTCCTCGGTGATCTGTCCCTCGGGAACGGCGAGCAGCTCGTCGCGGCTGACCCGCACCTCGGCGCGCGTCACGCCCAGCTGGTTCGCACCGCGCATCACCGAATCGAACGCCTCGCGCGCCACCGCGGCAAGCCCCGGGTGCGCGATCCAGGTGCCGTCATGGCCGGCGCGGGCTTCGCGCAGCTTGTCGGCGCGCACGCTCGCCATCGCGAGGTCGTTCGCCGCCCGGTCACGAACCGGGATCTGGGCGGCCATGCCGCCCATGGCATGCGCGCCGCGCTTGTGACAGGTCTGGATGAGCAGCTCGACGTAGGACTTGAGGAACGGCCGCTCCATGCTCACCACGGCGCGATCCGGCAGCAGGAAATCGCGCCGGTTACGGAATTTCTTGATGAAGCTGAAGATGTAGTCCCAGCGGCCGCAGTTCAGGCCCGCCGCGTGCTCGCGCAGCTCGTAGAGGATCTCGTCCATCTCGAAAGCCGCGAGCACGGTCTCGATCAGCACCGTCGCTTTGATGGTGCCGCGGGGCATGCCGAGCGCATCCTGCGCCGCGAGGAACACATCGTTCCACAGCCTGGCCTCCAGGTGGCTCTCGAGCTTCGGCAGGTAGAAATATGGGCCGGTGCCGGCGCGCGCCAGCGCCTCGTGGTTGTTGGCCATGTACAGCGCGAAATCGAACAGACTGGCCGAGACCGGCTCGCCGTTGATGCGCACGTGCTTTTCCGGAAGATGCCAGCCGCGGGGCCGCACGATCAGCGTCGCGGGGCGCTCGCCGAGCCGATAGAGCCTGCCGCTGACCGGATCGGCATAGCTGATGGTGCGGCGGACGGCGTCACACAGGTTGACCTGCCCCTGCACCATGTTCGCCCAGCTCGGGGTGCAGGAGTCCTCGAAGTCCGCCATGAAGCAACACACCGGCGCATTCAGGGCGTTGATGATCATCTTGCGCTCGACCGGACCGGTGATTTCCACGCGCCGGTCGCTCAGATCCGCCGGCACGGGCGCCACGCGCCACTTGCCCGAGCGCACCGGCGCGGTCTGCGGCAGAAAGTCCGGCAGTGCGCCCGCGTCAAGCTCGCGCTGGCGCTGTTCGCGGGCGGCCAGCAGTTCGAGCCGCCGCGGGTTGAACCGCCGGTGCAGGTGAGCCAGCAGCTGCATCGCGAGCGGCGTCAGCACCTCCGCGGAGCGCTCGACGGCATGACCGAGGATCTCTACGG
>JAJYTX010000369.1 GCA_021792815.1 Pseudomonadota bacterium | reverse complement strand
TCGCGGTGCCGAACAGCCGGAAATGAGGATGTGGGCTGATGACGCGGTTCTGGTCCACGAGCGTGAACCGGCCGTTCGCCTCGAGGACCCGCTGGATCACGAACATCACGTCCGGACGACCGGCGTCGTATTCGTCGAAGGTGAGCGCGACGGCTCTTTGCAGCGCCCACGGCAGCAGCCCTTCGCGAAACTCGGTCACCTGGTGGCCGTCGCGCAGGACGATCGCATCCCGGCCAACCAGATCGGAGCGGCTGATGTGCCCATCGAGGTTGATGCGGATCAGCGGCCAGTTGAGTACCGCGGCAACCTGCTCGATGTGCGTCGACTTGCCCGTGCCGTGGTAGCCTTGGACCATCACGCGGCGGTTGAATGCAAAGCCGGCGAGTATCGCCAGGGTGGTTTCGGGATCGAATCGGTAGGTCTGATCCCGCTCGGGGACATATTCGTTCGGATGCGAGAACGCAGGCACCCGCATGTCGCTCGCCACGCCGAACTCGCGTGCCGAGACGGATTTGTCGGGTCTGGT
The DNA here is from genome assembly GCA_021792815.1 of Pseudomonadota bacterium. The sequence continues at coordinate 3,268 of JAJYTX010000369.1, read as the reverse complement.
GTGCAGCAGATCGTCGGCGTCGGTCAACGGACGAATTCCTGCGCGCCACCGGCGGGCGCGCGCGTGTTCGGGCAGCAGATCATCTGAGCCCTGGGGCGATCGTGGTGCACCGTCGGCGGCAGGTACCGCAGGTCCCCACTTTCGAAAGTCCGCGTATCTTGTATACTGTGCACAGCAATCCTGTCAAGACTGCACGGGCCCCGCAGCGTCGCCGACACATGGTACGCCGGGTGCTTCCGCAGACTCGCAGGGCCAGGTTCCCCTACGTGATCACGGAGGCCGACGTGCGTCTGAGAGATACCCCCGCCAACCCCGCTCTCATCCGTCCATCGCGGGCGCTTCCGCGCTCGGTCGGCGTCATCGGCGCCGGCACCATCGGACCGGACATCGCGTATTACCTTGCCAGCGAGATTCCGGGACTGAAGCTGGTTCTGGTCGACATCGCGCCGGCGGCGCTGGCGCGTGCCCAGGAACGGATCCACGGTTACCTCGAGAAGGGCCTGCAACGCAGGAAGATTTCCGCCGAACGGGCCGCTTCGGTTCGCGCCGGCCTTGCGCCGACCACCGACTATGGCGCGCTCGCCGGCTGCGACTGGGTCATCGAGGCGGCCACGGAAGATCTTGCGCTCAAGCGGCGCATTTTCTCGCAGGTCGAAGCGGTGGTGGCGCCGTCGGCGGTCATCTCTTCGAATACGAGTTCACTGCCGGCGAGCCGCCTGTTCGGTCATCTTGCGCACCCGCAGCGGGCGACCGTCACGCATTTCTTCGCCCCGGCATTTCAAAATCCGATCGTCGAGGTGATCGACTGGGCGGGCGCCGAGGACAGCGTGATCGACTGGTTCCGCTGGGTGTTTGCGGCCACCGGCAAGGTGCCGCTGGTGACGCGCGACGCCGTGTGCTTCATGCTCGATCGTATTTTCGACAATTGGTGCAATGAAGCCGCGAATCTGCTCGATCGTGCGCAGGCGGCGCAGATCGATGCGGTGGCAGGCGAGTTCGTGCACGCCGGACCGTTCTTTGTCCTCAACCTGGCAAACGGCAATCCGATCATCGTCGAGACGAACACTCTGCAGGCCGAGGAAGAGGGCGAGCACTACCGGCCGGCACGCATTTTCTCATCCGTCGAGCGTTGGAAGCTGCCGGCGCGCGGGGCGCAGGCCGCCGCGATCGATGAGGGCGTGCGCCTGGACATTCGCGATCGCCTGCTCGGCATTCTGTATTCTCAGGCCGCGGATATCCTCGACCGCGACATCGGACGGCCGGCGGATCTCGAGCTCGGCTGCCGCCTCGCATTCGGCCTGAAGCGCGGCCCTCTCGATCTGATGCGCCGCGCCGGGGAGAAGGAAGTCGATCGGGTGCTGGCCCGCCTGGGCGAGCAACGACCCGGCATGCCTGCGCGTACCCGGCCGCTCGGCGCTTACGTCGATTTCAGGCGCGACGTGCTCATTGATGAGGTCGACGGCGTCTGCGTCATCACCATTCGTCGACCGGAGGCGCTGAACGCGCTGCATGACGAACTCAACGACGAGATCCTGGCGATTCTGCGCGAGCGGATGACCGACGCGGGCACGGCCGGCTTCGTCATCACTGGCTATGGGCCGCGCGCCTTCTGCGCCGGGGCCGACATCGGACGGTTCCCGGCGATGCTCGGCGACGCCGCCGCCTCGCGCGAATATGCGCGCGCGTGTTCCCGTCTGCTGATCGCGCTCGACGGCGCCGAAAAGCCGGTCGTGGCCGCGCTCAACGGGCTCGCCCTGGGTGGCGGGCTCGAACTGGCGCTGCGCTGTCACGCCATCGTCGCAACCCGGGACGTGAAACTGCAGTTTCCGGAAATCGGACTCGGAATCGTACCGGGCATCGGCGGCCTCGCCGTGCCATACCGGCGCTGGCCGCAGGCGGCCGCGCTCTTTCACCGCATGCTGCAGCAGGCCGAACGCATGGACTCGCAAGCCGCGGCTCGCCATGGCGTGCTCGAGGTGTGCGAAGACGCCTCGGGTCTCGTGGCTCGGGCGGTGGCGCGCGTGCACTCGCTCGTCGGGCGGGTGCCGGCACCCGTCGACGGCCCGGTGCAGATCAGCCCGCCGCCGGCCATTGCGGCCGTGAGCGCCGAGGGCGTGCAGCTCAGCGCCGCAGTCCGCGCGATCGTCGACGAAGCCATCGTGGCGGCCGCCGCGGCCCAATCCTGGGCCGAAGCACTCGAGGTGGGCTACGCCGCGTTCGGAGCCAGCGCCTGCACCGCCGCCGCGCGCGAGGGCATCACGGCCTTCGGCGAGCGGCGCGCAGCGGACTTCACCCGGACCGGCTGAGCACCGCTGAACGGCGCTCAGCGGCGCGGGGCGTCGACACGGATGACGACCGCCATTGCCGAATCGCCGGCGGCGCAACCGGTGAACAGCCCCAGCCCGCCACCGCGCTCGACGAGCTGCTCGATGAGCTCGATCGTGGAACGCAGGCCGGTCGGGGCATTGGGGTGGCCGTAGACGAGAGAGCATCCACGGGCGTTCATCGTGTCCGGATCGGCGCCGGTCGCTTGCGCAAAGGCGAGATCATTCACGATGAACGGGTTGTGCGTGTTGATCGCAGCGAGTTCCCGGATGCTCACTCCGGCGAATGCGAGGGCGCGCTCGGCGGCTGCAATCGGCGCTTCCGGCATATAGGCGAGCTCGGCGCGCGACTGGCCGAAGCCGAGGATCTCGATGGACACGCCGGGGTCCGCGGTGATCTCACGGGCGCGCTCGGGGCTGGTGACGATGATCGCCGCGCTGCCGTCGGCCGGATGAGTCTGACCGCCGAAAGTGACCGTGCCGCCTTCGTTGACCGGCTTCAATGCGGCGAGTCCCTCGGCGGTGGAAAACCGCACGCCCTCGTCGCCGTCGAGACTCGTCTGAGTCTTGCGCAAGCGCGCGTCGGGCACCGGGAACGGAATCGTCATGTATCCTTTCTGGAAACGCTTCTCGTGCGCCAGTGCCTCGCGATATTGCGCTTCGCGCCGCAGCACCAGGTCGTGCTGACGGGCCGTATCGATCCCGAAGCGGCGCGCGACGTTTTCGGCCGTCTGAACCATGGAATGCCCTCCGAGCGGGTCGCATGCCATGTTCTCGAGAATGAAGTCCTCGGCTTCGCCGGTGCCGCCCATACCGCCCGGGTTCGGATAGTAGATGTGCGGCCCGTTGGACGTGCGGTCACAGGCGATCGCGATGGCAACCTTCGCTTCGCCGGTGGACACCTCGCGCGCGACCACCGACAGAGCACGCATGCTGGTGGCGCA
>JAJYTX010000368.1 GCA_021792815.1 Pseudomonadota bacterium | reverse complement strand
GTCACCACATGTTCACGGTGGGCATGCCGGTGGCCGCGCAGCTGTTCTTCATGCTCTCGACCATGCTGATCGCGGTGCCGACCGGCGTGAAGGTGTTCAACTGGACGGCGACCATGTGGCGCGGATCCCTATCCTTCGAGCCCCCCATGCTGTTCGCGGTGGCGTTCCTGTTCCTGTTCACCGTGGGTGGCTTCTCGGGCCTGATGCTGGCGCTGGTGCCCTCGGACTACCAGTATCACGGCACGTACTTCGTGGTCGCGCACTTCCACTACGTGCTGGTGCCGGGCGCGGTGTTCGCGATCATGGGGGCGATCTACTACTGGCTGCCCAAGTGGTGTGGCCGGATGTACGACATGCGCCTCGCCAAGTGGCACTTCTGGCTGTCCGCGATCTTCGTGAACGTGCTGTTCTTCCCGCAGCACTTCCTCGGCCTCGCCGGCATGCCGCGGCGCATCGCCGACTACGCGCCGCAGTACACCGACTGGAACATGGTGTCCTCCATCGGCGGGTTCGTCTTCGGGGCGGCGCAGCTGCTGTTCCCCTACATCATCTGGAAGTGCGTCCGCTCCGGCAAGCCGGTCGAAGTCAACAAGCCGTGGGAGGGCGCTCATGGCCTCGAATGGGAGTTGCCCTCGCCGGCGCCGTACCACTCCTGGCAGGAGCCGCCGTCCGAGGCGGTGCTCGCCCACGGGGCCGGGCACTGAGGGCGAACGACGATGCGTCCGGCACCGTTCGCGCGGCAGACCGCGCCCGGAATTTCCGCGCAGCAGCGCCGGGGAATCCGCCGCACCACCTGGCGGGTCTCGCTGTTCGTGCTGGCGATTTACTTCGGCTACATGATCCTCACGTATTTTCAGATAAAGCGGTGAATGCCCGGGACGCCGCCATGAAAGTCACGCTATGACAGACGCAGACGTACACGCAGACGCTGGTCATTACTACGTTCCCCACGGCAGCCCATGGCCGATCGTGGCCGCCGTGGCGCTGTTCTCGCTGATGTTGGGCGCGGTGCTGTTCCTCGATGGCGCCGCGCCTGCCTGGTCGCTGCTGCCCGGCCCGCTGCTGCTGATATTCCTGTTCATCGGCTGGTTCTCCACCGTCATCGGCGAGAACCAGAAGGGAATTTACAACCTGCAGGTGGACCGCTCGTTCCGCATGGCGATGATGTGGTTCATCTTCTCCGAGGTGATGTTCTTCGCCGCCTTCTTCGGCGCGCTGTTCTACGTGCGCATGTTCTCGGTACCGTGGCTGGGCGGCGAGGGCGTCAAGCGCATCACCAACTTCCTGCTGTGGCCGCACTACGAGGCGGCGTGGCCGACCAACGGGCCGGGACACGTGGGCGGTGCGCATTTCGATGCGGCACCGATGGGTATCGCCGCGCTGAACACGCTGATCCTCCTGACCAGCGGGCTTACCGTCACCATCGCCCATCATGCGCTGCGCAGCGGCAAGCGCGGCCGGCTCAAGCTGTTCCTCGCTCTGACGTTCCTCCTGGGGTTCACCTTCGTCGGGCTGCAGGCTCATGAGTATGGCGAAGCCTATATGCACATGAATCTGCGGCTGACCACCGGCATTTATGGCACCACCTTTTTCATGCTCACCGGCTTCCATGGCCTGCACGTCACCATCGGTGCCATCATGCTGACGGTGATCTGGTTCCGCGTATTGCGCGGACACTTCACCCCGGAACGGCACTTCGCCTTCGAGGCGGTCGCCTGGTACTGGCACTTCGTCGACGTGGTGTGGCTGTGCCTGTTTGTCTTCGTCTATTGGCTTTGACGACGCGGGCACGGGGTTCGCTGCGCGCAACCCATTGAGCCCGGCGCACGGCGCATCAGTTCGGTATGGCCGCGTGCGGCTGGATCAGTCCCGCGTACCACGCCACCATCAGCAGCGCGAACAGCCCGAGTGACAGCGCGATGCGGATCGTCAGCGCGCGGGCCATCTTGCCCGAGTCCTCGCTGGTGCCGCGCGACAGGTGAAACAACGCCGAGCCGAGGCTCGCGATGATGGCGCCGAGCCCCAGAATCACCAGCAGCCGGATCAGCGGTGGCATGGCACCATTGTACCGTTAATCGTGCCCCGCGTTTCCTGATCGACCCGATGTCCTCTCGCCCATGCCCCGGTCGCCGCAGTTTTGCGCCTTCGCTGGCGCTGACGGTGCTCATGTTCCTGCTGGCGGCGGCTTTTGCGGCGCTCGGTCGCTGGCAGTGGCGGCTGGGCGATGCTCAGGAGGCGCAGTTTCTGCGCTTCAGGCTGGGGGCCGCCCGGGTGATTCCACTGGGGGGGGCGGCGCTGTCGCGGGTGCCGCCATATCAACGGGTGAGCCTGAGAGGGCGCTACGACGGCGCACACCAGTTCCTGCTCGACAACAGCATTCAGGATGGGCGCGACGGGTACCAGGTGCTCACCGCGCTGCGGCGGCCGCACGGAGACACCGTGCTCGTCGATCGTGGCTGGGTGCCGTTCACCGGTAGCCGGGCACATCTGCCCGACGTATCGCTCCGATCCGCCGGGCCGATGACCGTGACCGGACGTGTCGGCCGGCTACCGGTGGCCGGGCTGTCGATTGGTCATGCGCCGCCGTCTGCGGGCGGACGCTGGCCCAAGGTGACCAGCTTCCCCTCGATCGGTGAACTCGCCCTGGCCCTGGGCGAGCCGCTGGACCGGCATATTCTGCTGCTCGACCCGGGAGAGCCGGACGGCTACGTGCGGGACTGGCGAGCGCCGGGCATGCCCGCCCTGAGGAACTGGGGGTATGCGATCCAGTGGTGGGCCTTCGCCGCGGCGGCCCTGGTCCTCTGGGTGGTCCTCAGCCTGAAGCGCCGCCCGCGCTAGGCGCAGGCGACCCGAAAGGCGTATCCAATGCTAGGATCACGAACCTGAGACCGCTTCTATTCTGTTTACCGGCGCCGGAGTCGCAACGTGATCCCTGCATTCGTCGACCGCTGGATTCGAGGCCTGTCCCTCGCCGGGGTGCTGCTGTGCTTCGTCGTCATCGTGCTCGGCGCGTACACCCGTCTGACGAACGCCGGCATCAGTTGCCCGGACTGGCCGGAATGCTACGGCCACATCACTCCGGTGGGCGCGGCGGACAGTCCGTCCGCCCAGGCTCGTTTCCCGGGCCGCCCGCTGCATGTCGGGCGGGCCTGGCACGAAATGATCCACCGGTATGCGGCCGGCACGCTCGGTCTGGTCATCCTGGTCATCACGGCACTCGCCATTGCCTCGAGGGGCCAGGTCGTCGGCAGCGGCTACGCGCTCGCCCTGTTTGCGACGGTGATCGTGCAGGCCGTGCTCGGGATGCTCACCGTGACGTGGCTGCTGAAACCCATCATCGTGACTGCGCATCTGATCTTCGGTATGACCACGCTCGCGCTGCTGTGGTGGATGTGGCTGGGGCTGCAGCGCCCGGGCTCCGCGCTGGCGCGCCCCGGCGCGCCCCGGCGTGTGCTGGTCGGGCGGCCGCTGCGGCTCGCCTACGGCCTCGCCACCCTGGGCCTGGTGGTGCTCGCCGTGCAGTTTTTCCTCGGCGCCTGGACCAGCGCCAATTACGCCGCCTACGCCTGTCCGGACTTTCCGACCTGCCAGGGCTCCTGGTGGCCGCACGCCGACTTCCGTGATGCCTTCGTGTTGTGGCGGGGCATCTGGGTCGACTTCCAGGGAGGCATTCTCCCCAACGCCGCCCGTGTGGCGATCCAGCTCACGCATCGACTGGGGGCGCTCGCAGTGACGCTGACGTTGGGGCTGGCGTCACTGGCGGTGATCGGCCGGCGGCAGCTGGCGCAGGCGCGCTGGTATGCCTGCACGCTGCTCG
>JAJYTX010000367.1 GCA_021792815.1 Pseudomonadota bacterium | reverse complement strand
AGGCGTTCTGTCGCACCTGTCGGCCGCCGACCGCGCCGCGCTGACCGGGCATGCGTTCTTTCCCGAACTCATCGCCCCGCCCTTTCACGCCGGCCTCACCGCCGCCTTCACCTTCGCGACCGCAGCTTGTCTGATCGCGGCCGCCGCGTCCTGGTCGCGGGGCTCGCGGTACGTACACGAGGAGCGGATCGAACGGGCACCGAGAGGCGAATCACCCCCGTCACTCCCCCCATCGGCTGCCGCACCGGCTCACGTGAAACCGGCTGCCGACTGACGGGGTGCCCGCGACCTCGGACTGGATCTGCCGCCGGACGAGCCCTCTTCCCCCCGTGGCCGGTCGCGCAGGGTTCCACCCGCCGCGTGAGATCGGATCGCGGCGTGCCAAACGCCCGCTCGCGGCGCCATGTCAGCCTGCCAGGCGGCCCGGGCGCTCGACACCTTCACCGGATACGCGGCCGACTCCCTCGCCTGGACCGGGCCTGTCCGCGGGGCGGAGGGCGACTGATCGATTCTACGTATACTCGTGCGGCCCCCGAGGGAGCACAATGCCGGCCGACGCCATTTGAGCGGAGGACCTCATGAGGTATTCCATCCTGGTCAATGGCATACGGCGCAGCGTCGAGGCCGATCCGGACACCCCTCTGCTCTGGGTGCTGCGCGATGAGCTGCACCTCACCGGTACCAAATTCGGCTGCGGAATCGCGCTGTGCGGCACCTGCACAGTGCACCTGAACGGAGTTCCCGCTCGCGCGTGCGTCACGCCGATCTCGAGCATCGGCGATGCGCCGATCGTCACCATCGAAGGGATCGGCGCAAGTGAATGGGGTCGCAAGGTCCGCGACGCGTGGCTCGACCTCGACGTCATGCAGTGTGGTTACTGCCAGGCCGGGCAGGTCATGACGGCCACGGCGCTGCTGACACACAACCCGGCACCCAGCGATCAGGACATCGACGAGGCGATGAGCGGCAATATCTGCCGCTGCTGCACCTACCCCCGGATTCGCGCGGCGATCAAGCGGGCCGCCGGCCTGCCGACCGCCGACACGCGGGACCTGCCGTCATGACCGGCGGGAACCGCGCGCGGGGAGCGGAGACGCAGAACCCGTCGGCACCGCGGCTCTCGCGCCGCGCCTTTCTCGCCGCCGGTCTGGCTGCGGGCGGAGGCCTTCTGTTGACGCTGCGGTTCGCACGCAGCGCGCAGGCGGACAACGCAGTGATCGCGGCATACATCCGCATCGCCCCGGATGGCATCGTCACCCTCGTCGCCAAGAATCCCGAGCTCGGCCAGGGCATGAAGACCACCCTGCCGATGCTGATCGCCGATGAGCTGGACGTGGAGTGGAAGAACGTGCGGGTCGAGCAGGCGATGCTCGACCCGATCTACGGTCCCCAGTTCGTCGGCGGCAGTCTCGGCACGCCGCTCAACTGGATTCCGATGCAACGCATCGGAGCGGCAGCGCGGCAGATGCTCATCACCGCGGCCGCGCGCACCTGGGGCGTCCCGATTGCGCAGTGCGATGCCCGGGCAGGGGTGGTACGTCACCGCTCCAGCGGCCGGTCCCTGCGCTACGGTGAGCTCGCGGCCCAAGCCGCAGCGCTGCCGGCGCCGGACCTCGATTCCGTCACGCTCAAGCACCCCGGGCAGTACACCATCATCGGCCGGTTCACCGGTGGCATCGACAGCCCGCGTGTGCTCGCCGGCGAACCGCTGTTCGGCATCGACGTGACCCTGCCGCAGATGAGTTATGCCGTATATGAGAAGTCACCGGTATTCGGTAGCCGTGTGCTGCACGCCAACATCGATGAGATCAGGGCGCTGCCCGGCATTCGCGACGCCTTCATCGTGCACGGCACTCAGGCCGACGCCGCGATCAAAATGGGGCTTGTCGATGGCGTGGCGATCGTCGCCGACCGATGGTGGGATGCCCAGCAGGCGCGCAGACGGCTGCGCATCGCATGGGCGCCGCAGGACGTTTCCGGACAGAGCAGTCCGGAGTTTCAGCGTCTGGCCGGGCAACTGGCCCGGTCCGCGCCACAGTCGATTCTCCGCCGCGACGGTGACGTCGACACGGCGTTGGCACGCGCTGCGAAGGTCCTGGAAGCCGCCTACTCCTATCCGTTCCTCGCCCACGCGACCCTGGAGCCGCAGAACTGCACCGCGCACTTCCACGGCGGCGGCCTCGAGATCTGGGCGCCCACGCAGGCGCCCCGCGCGGGCGCGGAACTGGTCGCTCGAACGCTCGGCATCGAACCCGGCAGAATCCGCGTCCACATGACGCGAGCCGGCGGTGGCTTCGGGCGGCGGGCGGACAACGATTACATGGTCGAGGCGGCCATGATCGCCAAGCGCGTCGACCGGCCGGTGAAGCTGCTCTGGGACAGGTCGCAGGACATCCGGCACGATGCCTACCGGCCGGCGGGATTCCATTATTTCAAGGCGGGGCTCGACGCATCGGGCCGACCGATCGCCTTGCGGGATCACTTCGTCAGCTTCGGCCGCAACGGACGCGTCGCCGCCACCGCCGACCTGCCACCCGATCACTTCCCGGCCGGTTATATTGCGAACCTGGAATATGGTCAGTCGTTGATTCAGTTGAGTGCACCCACCGGTTCGATGCGCAATCCGGGCGGCAACGCCCTCGCGTTCGCCTTCGAATCCTTCCTCGACGAGCTGGCGTATGCCGGCGGTCGCGATCCGCTCGCACTGCGGCTCGATCTGTACGGTCCGCCGCGCGTGCTCGCCCCGCCGGCTCCGCGGTTCGGGCTGAGGATTCCGCCGTTCGACACCGGCCGGGTCCGGGGCGTGCTCGAGCAGGTCGCGCAAAAGTCGGGCTGGCAGCGGCGCCATGCGCTGCCGGCGGGAGTCGGCATGGGGCTCGCCTTCTACTACAGCCATTTCGGTTACGTTGCCGAGGTCGTCAAGGCGAGCGTCAACCCTGATGGGACACCCAAAGTACACAAGATCTGGGCGGCGATCGATATCGGCCGTCAGATCATCAATCCCGCCGGCGCCTACAATCAGGCACAGGGCGCGATTCTCGACGGACTGGGACAGGCGCTGCACATGGCGGTCACGCTGGAGAACGGGCGCATCGTGCAGGGCAATCTCGACACGTATCGACTGCTGCGCATGCGCGAGGCGCCTCCGGTCGAGGTGCATTTCCTGCGCAGCGACAACGATCCGACCGGCCTCGGCGAACCGCCGTTGCCGCCCGTCCTGCCGGCACTGTGCAACGCGCTGTTCGCTGCCTCGGGCCGGCGAATCCGCACGCTGCCCATCGAGCCAAAGGTGTTGCGCGGTACCGACGCCTGAGCGGCGCTCGCACCACGCCGCACCCCCGCACTCAGCGCCGTTCGCCGGCCCAGATCACCGTCGACATGCCAAGGTCGTCGCGCACGGCATGGGGTAGCTGGAACCTGACCGGTTCATTACAGCTACCGAACGCACTCCGCCAGACATTGGCTGCAACGCCCGGTGATCCCGCTGCCGGCCACACCCGGGCAGCAATCGAAGCTGCTCCGATGCGCCGTCGAACTGTTCCGGTAGTGCTGCAATCCACCGTTCGTCCATTCATTTCACTGACGCAGCGTCCCTCAGCGTTTTGAACTCAATTTGAAGAGCTTGAGGGCGTTGTCCCGTCCGATCTGGCGCCTTTCGGCCTCGCCGATCACCGTGGTCGCATCGAACCACCCCGCAGCATCCTCCATGGTCTCGAAGGGGTAATCCGCACTGAAATACACCCTGTCTGGTCCCATCACCTCGAGCGTGCACCGGAATGCCGGATCGTTGAAGTTTCCGCTGGTGGTGAGGTGAAAATTCTGGC
>JAJYTX010000366.1 GCA_021792815.1 Pseudomonadota bacterium | reverse complement strand
ATGAGATACTCGCGGAATTCCGGCCCGACGTGCTGCAGACCGACGCGAGGGATCTGGCACGGCTGCGCCTGCCGAGAGAGCTGGAGCGGCTGCCGGTTTTGCGCGACTCGAACACCGCCGAGGCGCTACCCACGCGGCTGCTGTTCGAGGGCCCCTCGAGCGGCGCGGGCCGTTTGTGCGACTGGAACGTAGCCAGAGAGGTCGCGCGGCGCACCGAGCTGGTGCTGGCCGGAGGCCTCGACCCTGACAATGTGGCGGCGGCGATCGTTGCGGTGCATCCGTTTGGTGTCGATGTCTCGAGTGGCGTCGAGTCGAGCCCGGGCGTAAAGGACCCGAGCGCGGTGGCGCGGTTCGTGGCCGCGGTACGCGACGCAGGCACCACGTGATCGCCGAGCGCATCCATGACGACTGAACCGGAACGCCGCGTGCCGCCCGCCGTGTGACCGGTTCCGGTGAGGCAGTACGCCGCATGCTGAATATCTCGAGGAGTCGCGATTGTGACCTCAAGCACTGAAACCACAGACGCCCTGGCCGACCTGATCGCGGGGCGGTTCCCGGATGCGCGCGGTCGATACGGCCCGTTCGGTGGCCGTTATGTTCCCGAGACGCTCATCCCGGCGCTCGACCGGCTCGAGGAGGGCGTGAGGGAATACCTGCACGCGCCTTCCTTCCAGCAGCAGCTCGCGCAGGAACTCTCGAGCTGGGTGGGCCGGCCGACGGCGCTGACCTTTGCCGCAAGCTTGTCGGCGCGCTGGGGCGCGCGTGTGTGGTTGAAACGCGAGGACCTGGCGCACACCGGCGCACACAAGATCAACAACGCCCTGGGGCAGGCGCTGCTCGCCAGGCGCCTCGGCGCCAAGCGCATCGTCGCGGAGACCGGTGCGGGTCAGCACGGCGTGGCCAGCGCGGCGGCCTGCGCACGCCTCGGTCTGCCATGCACCGTCTACATGGGGGCGGTCGACATGGAACGTCAGGCCCCCAACGTGGGACGGATGCGACTGCTGGGCGCCACCGTGGTGCCGGTAACGAACGGCGATGCCACGCTGCGCGCGGCCATCGACGAAGCGCTGCGCGACTGGGTGTCGGATCCGCTCGGGACCTACTACCTGCTCGGGTCGGCCGTGGGGCCGCATCCCTACCCCTACCTGGTGCGCGAGCTGCAGGCCGTGATCGGCCGCGAGGCGCGCGCACAGATCCGGCAGGAGACCGGCGCGTTGCCCGACGCGGTGATCGCCTGCGTGGGCGGGGGATCGAACTCCATCGGCATGTTCCATGCGTTCGTGCCGGACCGCGAGGTCGAGATCATCGGGGTGGAGGCCGGCGGCAGGAGCGCGGCGCTCGGGGGCAATGCCGCGACGATCTCGTTCGGCCATCCCGGGGTGCTGCACGGCAGCTATTCCATGCTGCTGCAGGATACGGATGGTCAGGTCCAGGAAACCCATTCGGTGTCCGCAGGTCTCGACTATCCCGGGGTCGGCCCCGAACACGCGCTGCTCGCCAGCACCGGCCGCGTGCGCTACGAGAGCGCCGGCGATGAGGAGGCTCTGGAGGCCGTGCGCGCGCTGTGCGAAGCGGAGGGCATCCTGCCGGCGCTCGAGAGCGCGCACGCGCTCGCCGGAGCGAAACGCTGGGCGCAGCGTCACCCGGGCGGCTCCATCGTGGTGTGCCTGTCCGGCCGCGGCGACAAGGACATGCCGACCCTGCAGCAGACCTTGTTGAAAGGCGAGCAATGAACGCCCACGAGTCGATCAGCGCCGCCATCCGCGCGGCCAATGCCCGGGGAGAACCTGCCCTGGTCGCCTACCTGACCGCCGGCTTTCCGAGCCGCGAACGGTTCCTGACGGATCTGCGGCAAGTCGCAGAAGGTGCGGACGTCGTCGAAATCGGCGTGCCGTTCAGCGATCCGATGGCCGACGGGGTCACCATCCAGCGCTCCAGCCGGATCGCTCTCTCGCAGGGCGTTACGCTCGGCTGGATCCTGGCGACGATCGAGGGCATGACACCCAGGCCCCAGGCGCCGCTGCTGCTGATGAGTTACCTCAATCCGCTGCTCGCCTTCGGCGCAGAACGTCTCGCGGACTCGGCCGGGCGGGCCGGGGTAGCCGGCTTCATCGTACCGGATCTGCCCCTCGACGAAGGCGACGCGCTGCGCGAAACCCTATCGGGACGCGGTCTTGCGCTGGTGCAGATGGTCACACCCGTCACGAAGCCGCAGCGGCTGCAGCGCCTCTGCGCCGCCAGCCGGGGATTCGTGTATGCGGTCACCATGACCGGCACGACGGGCAAGAGCGTGTCCGTGCCGCCCGAAGTCACCGGATACCTGGACCGCGTCCGTGCCCTCTCACCCGTGCCGGTGTGTGCCGGGTTCGGGATTCGCAGCCGCGAGCAGCTCGAGCGGTTGCGAGACCACGTCGATGGCGTGGTGATCGGTTCTGCCCTGGTGGAGGTGCTGGAGCGGGGCGAGGATCCGGCTCGGTGGTTGGGAGCGCTGCGGCGCCGCTGAAGCGGGCCTGTGCTAAGGTGGGCCATGGCCGATCTGAGCATTGCCCGCCGTTTCTGCGGGCCGGCGCATTCCGCCAATGGCGGCTACTTCGCCGGCTGCGTGGCCGCTTATGGGGCGCAGACCGTCACGGTCCGTCTGATCCGGCCACCACCCCTCGACACGCCGCTCACGGTGCAGGCGCTCGAAAGCGGCGAGCTCACCATCACGCTCGGGGAACAGCGGATCGCCGAAGCCAGGCCCGCCACGCTGGAACTGCCCCTGCGCACGCCTCCGGCGTATTTCGAAGCGGTGGAAGCCTCGCGCCGATATGCCGGGTTCGCGCATCACCGCTTCCCGACCTGTTTCGTCTGCGGCACGGGCCGCCCGCGCGGCGATGGCATGCGTATCTTCGCCGGGCCGATCCCGGAGCGTGATCTGGTGGCGGCGCCGTGGGTGCCGGATAGCTCACTCGACCGGGGGGACGGCAAGGTACGGCCCGAGTTCATGTCGGCCGCGCTCGACTGCCCGGGTTTCTACGCCGTGAGCCTAGATGACCGCATGATGCTGCTCGGGGAGATCACGGTTCACGTGAACCGCCTGGTGCACGTGGGCGAGCAGTGCACCGTCGCGGGCTGGGGGATCGAGTCCGACGGACGCAAGCACATCGCCGCAACGGCGATCTTCGATGAGGACCGTGACCTCTGCGCCAGCGCCCGCGCAGTGTGGGTCGAGCCCAGAGACCCCGGTCCCGGGTCGTCCCGGAACTAAGGGCCGCCGAAAGACTCGCGATAATCCTCGATCGCCGCGAGGATCACCTGAGCGGCCGCTTCGTGGCCGTAGCGGCCGGCGAGGTGAATCCCTGCTGGCTCACCGGGCACCAGCTTGTACGTCGAGAAATAGTGCTCCAGACGTTCCACCAGCGCCGCCGGCAGGTCGGCGAGCTCGCGCGCTGCGCCCCACACGTAATCTCCCTCGAGTACCGCCACGATCTTGTCGTCGGCCTCGCCCCGGTCGATGATCTTCAGGCCCCCCAGGATGCGGGCCCGCAGCAGGATTTCGGAGTGGGTGATCGGCCGCTCGCTGATCACGCAGATGTCAAGCGGATCACCGTCCCCGCGGTCACAACCGGGCGCGAGGCGCCGCACCCGCTCGCCACAGTATGTCTGAGGGATGAAGCCATAGAGCGAAGGCGGATGCGAGGAGGTACGCTGCGGCCGGTCTACGCGCAGGTAGCCAGTGGTCTTGTCGACCTCGTACTTCATGAGATCGAACGGCGTGATCTCGATATAGGCGGTCACGACCTCCGGACAGTCCGGACCGGGATCGAGGCCGTGCCACGGATGCGGACGCC
>JAJYTX010000365.1 GCA_021792815.1 Pseudomonadota bacterium | reverse complement strand
GGCCGAGAGGCGCAGCGGATCGGCCGGGCGAGCCGTTGTCGGAACCAGTGGCCTGCGTCATGGGGCGCTCAGTCCGGCGGTGCGTACTGGCCCGCGATGCCGTGGTAGAAGTCGAGATACGCGTTCTGCACCACGACCCGCTCACCGGGCTCGAGCCCTCGCTCGATGTAGGTCAGCCAGCCGCGCGTCGGTCCGGGGACCACCGCCTGACGATGAGCCCCGCGGGCGGTGCGCACCAGCACCCACCACTGCGCCCGATCGAGGATGAGCGCACGGCTCGGCAGCACCACCAGAGAGCGGGTCGGACCGTTCAGCGTCACACTGCCCCATTGGCCGCTGCGCCAGGAAGCGGCCGCCAGCGCGCCACCCGGCCCTCGGGCGGCCTGCCGCGCCAACCACACCTGCTCGCCGCCGTCCGGGCCGAGCGCCCGGGAAACGGTCGACACCCGCACCGGTACGCTGCCGCCCGATGCCGGCCGGAACACGCCGCGCATGCCCGGATGGATCGCGAGCGCGTCCGCCCCGTAGTAGCTCGCCTTCAGGCGCAGCCGTCCGGTCTGCAGGGTGAGGATGAGCGCGCCTGCGCCGACCTGCTCGCCGTCCGCCGCAGCGACCGCCAGCACCTCACCCGCGGCGGGCGCTCGCAGCGTCAGAGTCTGCAGCGCCACCTGCAGCTCACCGCGCGCCGTGTCATACGCGGCCACATCGGCTGCGACCGCCTGCCGGGTCACGAGCCGCGCGGCCCGCTGGCGGCGGTCGGCCGCAAGCCGCAGGGAGGCGGCGCGCAGCGCGCCGCGGCGCCGGGCCAGCAGGGCCTCGGCCTGCGGGCCGGCGAGGATCGCAAGCACCTGTCCCGCCCTCACCCGCGCACCGGGCAGCACCAGGTGGGTCACCGTGGCGGCCTCCACGGCCCGCACGTCCGTGAGCGCCACCGGCTGCACCTCGCCGTAGGCCCGATAGTGGCGCGTGACCGCCTGCGCGTGGGCGATCACCGTACCGCTCACGGGGATACGGGAGGCGGCCGCGGCGGCGCCGGCCACCCAACACGCGGCCGCGGCGAGCACCGCCCGCCGGCCGAGCCCGCGGATCACGTGGTCAGCCCGAGCAGCGGCAGCATGATCCGCTGGCCCCACACCGCACCGAGCAGCATCACGGCGAGCAGCAGCGGCACCATCAGCACGACCCGTCGCCGCAGACTGAAACGCGTCGCGGCCGCGCCCGAGCCGCGGGTCGGCGCGAGCAGGCGCGCGACACGCTGATGCAGGGTCTGTGCATCGCCGATCAGCCGCGCGTGCACGAGCTGGGTGCCGGCGAGAGCGTCCCGCTGGCGGGCCGGCAACTCACCGAGAAAGCGCACGGAAGCGAGCACGGCGGCCGCCAGATCCGGCCCCTCGATGCCCTCGCGCCGCGCCTCCTCGTCGCGCGCGAGCTCGAGCGCCGCGAGCCACGCAGTCATCCGCCGCGGCGCCTGCGGCCAGGGCCATTGCAGATCCGTGATGAACTGCGCGACCCAGATGCGTAACGGATCCCGGTGGCGCGCATGCGCGTGCTCATGCGCCAGGGCGGCGTGTATCAGCGGCTCATCGAGCCGCCGGGCGAGAAAAGGCGAGAACACCACCTGCGGCTGCAGGAACCCGCAGGTCGACACGCCGCACTCCGGCGGCTCCCGCAGCAGCGCCCACGCCGCCCGGACGGCGGCCCGCATGAACAGCAGTCCGAACGGCAGCCACAGCAACACCACGACACCCGGATCGAGCGGGTCGCGCACCGGATCGGGCTCGGTCAGCGCCCAGCCGACGAACCAGGCCGCGAGCGGCACCACCGCCAGGGCGGGCCGGCACAGATCGCGCCAGGCCTGCCGCTCGAGCGCCGCCGGATCGGTGCCCGCCGCCTCGCCGGGCGGCCAGGCGGCGAGCAGCTGCAGCATCAGCCCCCCCGACAGCATGATCAACAGGGTCACCAGCGTTTCACGCTCCATTCTTCGCCCTCCTGCGAGCCGCCACCGCCTGCTCGAGCTCGGTCAACAGCGCCGGATCGATCTCATCGACCACCTCCACCAGCGCCGCCACCGCCGCGCGAGGCGTCGCTCCCAACAGCCGGGAAAGCGCGTGGCGCGCCCGGGCGCGCTCGACCTCTTCGCGCGCCACACGGGGCCGGTACACGAACGCCGTGCCTTTGCGCTGGCGCTGGATCAGACCCTTCTCGCGCAGCCGGTCGATCACCTTGGCCGTGGTGGTGTACACCAGGCCCTGCGGCGCGCCGAGCTGCTCGTGCAGCTCGCGCACCGAGGCCGCACCGAGCTGCCAGAGCCTGGCGAGGACGGAGTACTCGAGATCATCAGCCGGCAGACGGTAGCGCATTGCGCCGAGTCTACGACCATCGTCGTAGAGCCGCAAGACGTCTGCCGCACGCACCGTGCGGGCGCGGCGCGGCCTCGAAGGCGCGGGCGGATTCCAACGTCGCCATCCCGCGCCACCGCACGAGCGCAGGCGAAATCGGCCTGCCGCTGCGCTATCCTTGCGGTGCGACAGCCGGGCGCGGCGGGCATCCGTCGGTGTCGCACCGGGGTCGATCCGGAGCTTCCCACACACCGCAGGGATCGAGCTTGCCCATGCCACACGCAGACCTCGCGAACGGGCTGATCTGGCTGACCGCCGCCATGGCGATCTTCGGCATCCTGTTCCGGCCCTGGGGCCTGTCCGAGGTCATCTGGGCGGTGGCGGGCGCTGCGATCCTGGTGCTCGGCTCGCTGGTGTCCTGGCACGAGGCGTGGACCGCCGTGCGCCAGGGCACCGACGTATACCTGTTTCTCAGCGGCATGATGCTGCTGTCGGAGCTGGCGCGGGCAGAGGGGTTGTTTGCCTGGATGGCGGCGCACGCGGTACGGGCGGCGCGCGGTTCGCCGCTGCGGCTGTTCACGCTCATCTACCTGGTCGGGATCGGCGTCACGGCTTTCCTGTCGAACGACGCCACGGCCGTGGTGCTCACGCCCGCCGTCTACGCCGCGACGCGCCAGGCGCGCACCGAGCCGCTGCCGCACCTGTTGGTCTGCGCCTTCATCGCCAACGCGGCGAGTTTCCTGCTGCCGATCGCCAATCCGGCCAACCTGGTGGTCTATGCGAGCCACCTGCCGGCGCTCGGTCCCTGGCTGGCGAGCTTCACGCTGCCCTCGGTCGCCGCCCTCCTCTCGACCTACATCGTGCTGCGCGCCACACAACGGCACGCGCTCCTCAGGCCATTCAGCCCGCACGTGCCGGTGCCGCGGCTCACCCGGGGCGCGAAGCTCGCGGCCGGCGGCATCGCGCTCACCGCGGTCGCGCTGCTGTGGGCCTCGGCCACCGGCCGGCAGCTCGGCCTGCCGACCTGCGCCGCCGGGGTGCTCACGCTGTGCGTCGCCGTGCTGCTCGATCGGCGCAAGCCCTGGCACCTGCTGCGGGACATCCCGTGGGGCGTGTTGCCGCTGGTGGCCGGCCTGTTCGTACTGGTCGCCGGCCTCGATCGCACCGGAGTGCTGCGTGCACTGGGCGATGCCGTCGGCCGGCTCGAGGCGCGCTCCGGTCACCTTGCGCTGTTCGTGGCCGGAGGCGCGATCGGCGTGACGTGCAATGTCATGAACAACCTGCCCGTGGCGCTGATCGCCGCTTCCCTCGACGGTGCGTCCGCGCTGCGCCACGCCATGCTGATCGGGGTGGACCTCGGGCCGAACCTGTCGGTGACGGGCTCGCTTGCGACCATTCTGTGGCTGGTGGCGCTGCGGCGCGAGAAGGTGCACATCGACGCGCTGACCTTCCTGAAGTTGGGTGTGTGGGTGATGCCGCCGGCGCTGCTGCTCGCCCTCGCGGCGGC
>JAJYTX010000364.1 GCA_021792815.1 Pseudomonadota bacterium | reverse complement strand
CAGGCGGCTCCGTTGCCGATGCACCGGCAACATCGTGGTCCGACACGGCGCTCGCTGACGGACCGGTCGCCGATTTCGACGCGGACGGCTTGCGCCTCGAGCGGCGCTTGCGGCGAACTGGTTGGCGTGCCGGACTAGAGTCCGGATCGTTGCTTGCGCAAATCCCGGTGATAGTCCGTGCAAGTACCGGCATACCGGCCTGCTCGCAGACTTTCGCAATCTGCGCAGGCTGATATCCCGCCCCAATCATCTCTCGGATACGTGCCTGCACTGCATCCTGAGCCAGGATCGTGCGCTTTCCGGCGCGCTCTGCGCGGGCCGGCGGCGGATCAGTTGCAGCCAGTTGAGCCAAGCCGGACAAGATGCCGGCCGTGGTCTGATCGATGTCATATGTCTTGCTCATCGCCTGCTCCGGTGGCGCGCCCGAGGTGGGCCGCTTCGTCCCCATTCCCCTCCGCCGGGTTCTCGCTCGGTCTGCGTTCCGCAGCGCAGTCTGTGCTCTGCGAGAAGGCGTAGCCGCCGAGTGGGCACTGGGACGGTCCTATGGGTGTCGGGCGAAGCCTGACCAAGGTGTCGGTGGAGCGAACGGGAGCGGCGCCTGCGGCGCCGGCCCGTGTAGCTACACCGACCTACCTTGTACCGACTCCTCTGGCGCATTTTTCATGACTCCGGCCGCGCACCGGCAAGTAACGAGTCTTGCTTTCGATCTGCACGCTGGTCGGGGAATGGATCATGGACAGACGTACCCACATGCTCCGTATCCGCGTCTCCGACGACGAGCATCGCGCGATCCAGTCCGCTGCACAGTCGGCCGGCCTGTCGGTCTCCGAATGGCTGCGCCGGTGCGGTGCGCAGCGCGATCCCCGGATTGCCGCACTCCGCGAACTACGTGGCGAGCTCGGCCGTCAAGGCGGGCTCCTGAAGCTCGCCATGGGCGGAGGGCACAGCGGCAGCGAACTACGTGAGGCGCTGGCGGCGCACAGCCGCGTGGTCGCCGCGGTCGATGAGGCGCTGCGCGATGCTCGCTAAGGTCATTCGCGCTACGGGCGCAGCGCACATCGGCGACGCGGTACGGTATGTCGCGCGGGACCGGCCCGATCAGGCCGGTGAGCCGCGCCCCGAGATGTGGGTCCACGGCTTCGATTGCCCCCTCGATAGCCGCGCTGACCGAGAGACTGCCATCGACATCATGCGAGCGCAGATGGCGGCAAGTGGGCGGCGACCGAAGCCGTATCATGTGACCATCAGTTGGCAGGCCGGCGAACATCCGACGCGCGAGCAGGCCGTGCGTGCTGCCAAGCACGTGATGGGCCGGCTTGGCTTCGTTGGCTGTCCAGCAGTGGCCGCAATGCACCGCGACACGGACAATGATCATCTGCATCTTGTGGTGTGTCGGGTGGACGAGTCCGGCCGGATCCACGCGGTTCCGCACCACGACTATCTGCTACTGGATAGGGCGATGCGGGAAATCGAGATCGAGCAGAAGTGGGCGCGATCGCATGGACCGTGGATCACCGTGGACACCCAGGATGGCCCGCAGATCGTGCGCATGTGTCGCACCGAGCGGCGGGCGCGCGGTCTCTTGCGGGACCGGGGTCAGCAGCCAGGTCCCGGTCCCGAGGCCGTGCAGATCGAGACCGCGACCGGCGACATTTCATTCGAGTCATGGGCGGCCGACGCACCGGCTGCGGCGCTACGCGCCGCGGTGGAGCGCGAGGGCGCGACGTGGGAGGACGCGCATCGCGCGCTCGCTGAGTACGGCCTCACGATCCAGCGCAAGGGGTCCGGTCTCGTCGTCACCACCACGGTACCGGGTGCCGATGGCACGCCGCGGGTGCTCGCCGCGAAGGCGTCGCAGCTCGGCCGGTGGGCGAGCAAATCTGCACTCGAGCGCCGACTCGGAGAGTTCACGCCGCCTGCATCGTCCCTACCGGCGGCTGATCCCGCCCGTACCTATGAGGCGGCCGTGGCCGCCGCCAGGGTGGACCTCAATAATGAGGCCCCGCCGCGCGATGGGGGTGCCGAGCGGCCCGCCGGCCGCGAGGGCGATCGGCAGCGGGCCAGCGCCGCCCATGAGCAGGACCACCAACGGCAAGGCCACCGCTCACAGGAATATCAACAGCAGGATCACAGCGAGGCTGGACAGCAGCGCGGTAAGCGCGACCAGGACGAGCGTGCCCGACGTCGCGCCGAGCGACAGGCGGAGCGAGACGCACTCGCGCAACGTTTTGCCGCCGGCGAGGCCGAGCGGCGGGAGGACGCGAAGAAGCGTCGCGAGGCCCTGCGCGCGCAGCACGCTGCCGAGCGTCGGGCGCTCACGGAGCGACTGCGTGCCGAACGGCAGGCCGCCCGCGCGGCGCTCGCCGCCGAGGGCGTCGATCGCCGCACAGCGGATTCGCTCTTCGCATTCAAGGCCGCTGCCGCGCGCGAGCAGATGGCCAAGCGCCAGCGTGACGAGCGACAGGCGCTCAGCGCGGAACTCTCACGCGGGATGGTCTGGCGCGTATGGCTCGAGCAGCAGGCCGAGCGCGGCGACGAAGCGGCGCAGGCTGCGCTGCGCGGCATCCGCTATCGCGAACAGCGCAAGCGCAGGAAGGATGAGGGGGATCAGGCGAACGGGATCGAGGGCGAACCGCTCGATCGACTCGCGGCACTGCACGAGAAGCTGCGCCGCGGGCCGGATGATCTGATTCTGGCCGCGCTTGTCGCCGAGCGTGATCGGCGAGGCCGACACATTATCTACCGTCGCGCGGCATCCGCCGCGCGCGGCCCAGGCGAAGCGCTCTTTGTCGATCGCGGGCCGCGCATCGACATGCTCTCCAAGGAAGATGCCGCCCTCGAGGCGGCGCTGCGGATCGCGAGCGAGAAATACGGTGGAAGGGTGCTACTGACCGGCAGTGCCGAGTTCCAAGAACGCGCCGCCCGGATGGCGACACGGCTCGGAATCCGGGTCACGAACTCCGACCTCCAGGGGATCCGCCGTGATGCACAGCAGCAGCCCTACGATCATCGCGCTTGGGCAACGGCCAGTCAGCGGGCCCGCGAGGAGCGAGAGAGGGAGCATCGTGAGGCCGTGGACCGCGAGCGGCGGGCGGCCCAGGATCGTCGGTCCCCCGAGCCGCCGCAGACCGAGGCTGGATCAGCGACGCCCCCGCCGCCAGACCCGCCGGTCATCGAGCGGGCAGACCCACCGCGCCATCAGGCGGTCGATTGGTGGAATCGGCGGTCACCGGCCGAACGAGCGGCTTGGATGGCAGAGGCCGCCGCGACCGGTCGGGAGCGCACTCTGGCGGGTGCGTGGCACCGCTGGCGCGATTATCAGGATGCGGACCGGCCGCCGCCGGCTGTCGTCATCGCAGCGCGGGAGCAGTCGCAGCACGGCGGCTGGCCGGGACGCGACGAAGGGAGGTGAACTGGCATCGGGGCGGAGACGTTGCGGAAATTCGTGGTTGCAGTAGCCTCCGATGAATAACTTCGAGCGAGACGAGGGGCGGTGAGTCGGTAGCTGAGCGCACCAAACCGGTCGTCGCTGCCGACGACTACGGGGGCCGGCGGTTCCGGTTCAGCTGTAGGAGCCTACGCCTTTGTCGCCGGGCATGAACACCGCAGACAGCCAGACCACCGAATGTGCGGCCGGTGCCGGGACGCATATGGCTCCAACGTGCTCCGCGGTGTACGCTTTCCAATATGGAACCACTTGGCACCACTCGGATTGCACCCAATTCCTTACATATCGAAGGCGTTCCCGATGCCGTGAAACTCATCAAGGTAGATGGCCCCAAAGCGCGAAGGCTTGGCGATCTCGCACTTCATCGGAGCGACCTGAACTTCACCCTCGAGTGTCTGGAAGTAATGG
>JAJYTX010000363.1 GCA_021792815.1 Pseudomonadota bacterium | reverse complement strand
TCACGCCGCCGTTCTCCGCGCTCAAGTGTCGCGGTACGGTCAGGTCACCGTTTTGATCAACGGCCAAGGCGACCCACGATCCACCATTCCACGCGAAGGCCCGATCGGTATCCAGCGTCAGCCGCACGTCGCCGTCCTGGTTTCCGCTTGCCGGCAGCGCCGCATAGGTGGACGCCGGCGCGCGCCAGTGCCCGCCGCCGACCGATTGCCAGGTGCCACCCTGGCAGCTCACCAGCGCCCCAGTGCCGTCCTGGGCGATGGCGCCGGTATTGCTGCAGGCCGCGCCCGGCGTTTCCACAGCCCCCAGGATTAATGGCGTGGCCATCGTATTGCCTGCCGCAGTGGGGGCGGGCACACGCCACAGGAAGCGCGAATCATCGGCCTGCTGCGCGGCGTTCGCCTCGACACGCACGTCGATGCTCCCCGGCCCGATGCCGGCCGGCGCCGGGGACTGCCAGGTGTGACCCGTGCCGTAGATCACGCCAGCCACTTGCCCCGCGATCGGCACCGAAGGCACATACCCGCCGCGGTCGCCCAAGTCGAGCAGGATCTCGCCCGCGTCGGGATCCGGATAGCGATAGTTGCCCTGGGCCACCACATAGCCGGTCACATTGCCCGAACTGTCGGCCGTGTACTCGACCGAGATCGGGTCGCCCATCGCGTCCTCCGCCGAGGTGCCGGCCGGCAGATAGCCCTGCTGAATCAGAGTCTGGATGGTCACCGTGTGCGTGCTGCCTGGGGCGGACAGACTCGCCATGTAGCCGTACTCGTACTGCAGCGCGGCATCCGTGATAGTCGCGAGCTGCCCCGCCTCGACCTGCGCGACTTGGTCCGTGAATGCCTGGTGCTGCATTCCGACCACGGAGGGCAGCATGATGGCCAGCGCGAGTAGGACGGAGACGTAAAGGATAGCCTCACCGGCACCCATAGATCACTCCTTATGCGCCAAGATCGGGGCGCTGTGAATGTTGGATTTCGTCTTCACGGCCGCCCGTACGCCGGGCGTACGAACGATGACGATCCGCGGCGATAAGAGGTAGTCTCGTGTCGCGGCCGCGAGTGCGGCGGAGTCCTGGCGCTCCCCGGCGATCGTCGAGTGCAGCAAGATGAGGAGGACCGCGCAGAGTGCCAGCGCGGTGAAATAGAGAATCCGCAGCCGCGGGACAGCGCACTCGGGCGAGGCGTAGCGGCGAAGACGAGAAGCGATGTTCATACTGACTCCTCGGGACTCGGGGTCCCGTCAGATTGTGGTGATTGCTCATTCCCCACAGGGGACGGCGCTGACGCCTCGCGCCGGATTTCCTGGGCACCGCGCCAAAACACTGCTGCGATCGCGCCGATGAGCACAACCGTCGGCCACAGGGGGTGGCCGGCTGCGAGATCGAGCGCGAGCGCGAGGCCCATGATGAGCCGCAGAATCGGGTGACCGAGTTCGGCGGTTCGCACCTGCCGCCGTGCGGAGCGCAGAAATGAACGTCTGATAGCGTGCATCGACATCACTCAATCCTCCGAATGACCAAAGCGGATCCCCGGCGCGCTGACCGCACCTTCATGTGGCAGACCGCGATGCGCCTGCCCCGCGTGCTGCTGCGCCTGCTGCCAGAGTTTGCTGGCTGCGGATGGCCCCTCCTTCTCGCCGTCGGCACCGCTACCGCCCGAAGGGTTACCCCCCGCAGAGCTCGGGGCGGAAAGCTGATCCGGCCCGCCGGTGCCGCCTGCGGGGGGCACTCCCCCCGTGCTCGCGGCACCGGCAGGTGCTCCGCCGCCCGAAGCGGTACTGGCAGCGCCGGCCGTCTTCCCGGCCGCGCCCGCGGCTTTCCCGGCGGCCCCCGCCGCTTGCTCAGCGGCCTTGCCCGCAGCCTCGGCGCCCTTGCCGGCCGCTTGCCCCGCAGCGGAGACCGCCGCCCCGACAGGCTGGAGGCCCGGTACCGCGCTGAGCACCGCCCCCGCGGCCTTTCCGGCGGCGCTGACGCCCGCCCCGGCGGCATTCCCGCCCATCGCCATACCGGCCCCCGCCGCACCGCCGCCGGGAGGGGGCGGGGTGGCCGCAATCGCCCCCGCCCCGCCCTTGAAGCCACCCACGGATGACCCTGCCCCACCGATGCCGCCGGCCGGCGAACCGGACACCCCAGTCAGCGCAGCGAGGCGGCCGAGCGCGGCTTTGGCGGCAACCCCTCCGGCCGCAGCCCCGAGCGCCGTCGCCGCGCCGGCACGAGCCATGCCACCGCCCGCCGAAGTCAGGTGTGAGAGCCCGAGGCTCGCCGCCCCGCCCATGATGCTGCCGGCGACGGAGGGGATCGTGAGCGCCATGATCCCGCCGAGGAGTCCCGACGTGCCGAGCGCAATCATCGACGGCATGGAGAGCACCTGGCCGGCGGTCAACTGCTGAAGCCAGGATGCATCCTGCTGCGCCATGTGCACCATGACAGCGCTCACACCATAGGTCGTGAGGAGCTTCACGCCGACCGAGGCGGCATAACTCGCATAGCGCTCGCCGAACTGCACGGTCCAGCGCGAGCCCAGGAATCCCAACATGACGCTCCCGATCCCGAGCACCATGTACATCTCCATCAAGGTCATCATCAGTTGCAACGCCACCAGGCCGAAGCCCAAATACAAGAGCAGGGAGGTCACGACCGTCGCCAGAGATGCGACCATGCCCTCCATGGCGTTTTCAGCGGCCTGGCGGACCTTGCACCCCACCGCGAGCGTGCCGCAGGTGGTAGTGGGATTGCCGCCGCCCGCTACCCGGGTGGGGTTGCCGCCGTGCCAAAGTATTTCTTCGACGTTTCCCGCTTCCGTCATGATGCCGGACGGGGTGAGCGGTACGGTGGAGGCACCGGCGGGCGTACCGAACTGCGAGGTCGCGAGGAATTTTTGCCCGACCATCTCAAACTGCTGCGGGATGTAGGGCATCCAGGTCGGCGCGGTCGCGACGATGAACCCGAAGAAGGAGATCTCGAGCATCTTGAGAAAGAGCGATGAGAACCACTCCCCGAGGTCATTCTTCCGCAGCGCATTGGTGACGCCCCACCAGAGCATCTCGAGAGTTGCAAGAAAAGTGAATATCGCCCACCCGATGCCGGTCTTGCCCGCGCCGACCGACACCCAATTTGCCGTTGCGTTCTCCACCATGCTGAGAATGGTGTCGAAGAACCCGTTCGTGAGACACGTCGAGGGCGCGCCTGCGACGCCGGGCGCGCAGGTGCCCACTGCGGCCTGCGCCAGTGTGGGCAGGAGCACCGCGGCGAGCGCGGCGATGAAGATGAGTCGATGTCTATTTCGATGTCGCATGTTGCCTTCTCCTGGCTGTTAGTACGGAGGCAGCTTCACGGGCGCCGTAAGCCAGCTACCGAGGGTCTTCTGCTTCGCCACCCGGGCGTTCGCGCGATTGCCCATGTCGGTCAGGATCGCGGTATTCGCGGTGCGGGTGTCGGTGTCGAGTTGCGAGAGCTCGGTCGCCAATACTCCGTTCATCGCATTGCTGGCCTGGAGGATCTGATTGCGACCCTGCGCCGTCCGCGATGCGGCCTGCAGCGTCTGTTCCGTCGCGGCGGAGGTCGCGAACTGCTGCCGGGAGAGGTGGTACTCATGCAGCACGCCCGAGATCTGCTGATTGAACCCTTGAGTCCACTGCGCAAGCGTCCCGCCGGCATAGCCGACCGAACCGGTCGGATCGCCGTACTGATAGGCGGTTTGGGCGGCGGTGTCCTGCACACTCGCGGAGATGCCCTGCGCCTGCCCGATGATTTCCTGCATCTGCATGATGGGGGCAGTCAACTGCCCCCAGAACTGAAGCGGCATCGTGCCGAGGTTCTCGGCCTGATTCGCGAGCATGCCGATCTGCTGCTCGGTCTGCATCA
>JAJYTX010000362.1 GCA_021792815.1 Pseudomonadota bacterium | reverse complement strand
TCGCGAGCGCATTGGGCCGCAGCGAGGCGGGAATGCTGGCGAGGTAATTGCTGTTGCGGATGAGATCAAACATCACCTCGAGCGAATTCGTGGTGCTGGCGATCCGCGGCGGGCGCAGGCGGTTGGCGGCAAACACCGCGCCCATGCGCGCAATGCCCATGTTGTCCTTCGAGAACGCCACCCACGGATAGGCGAGCAGTTCCTTGGGATTGACCGGTCCGCGGTTCTGCAGCGCGTGATCCGCGGCGCTGACCAGCAGATGCTCGCCGACGTCGAGCGGTTCCTGGGTGATCTCGGGGTAGGAGGGAAATTCCAGCGAGGTGCAGATGATGTCGAAGCCGGCGCTGATCAGCCCCGCGAGCAGGGTGTCCATCACGGCCACGGAAATGTTGACGCGCACGTTCGGCCGGTGGACCTGCATGGCCAGCACGACCTGCGAGATGCAATTGATGAAGCTGGGGCCGACCCCGACATTGACGGTTCCGGTGAGGCCGCCTTTCATCGATTCGATCTCGGACAGGGCGTGCGCCAGCTCGAGCTCGATCAGCCGCGCGCGCGAGGCCAGCGCCTCGCCGAAGGGCGTAGGCTCGACGCCGTTGTGGTGGCGCTCCAGCAGCTTCACGCCGAGGATCTGCTCCAGCTTGCGGATGCTCTTGGTGAGGCCGGGCTGCGTCAGGTGGAGGGCTTCGGCCGCCGCCGTGACGCTCTTGCATTCGGCGACCGCGAGGAAATGGCGCAGCAGGCGCGAGTCGATCTCGCGCTCCGCCCCGGCGCGATAGGCGCCGCGCTGCGGCAGCGGAATTTTCACGCGGGCGGGCGGGAGTCTGATGTTGGGCATGGCGGCGGCTTCGGTGCGGCGGCTTCGGTCTGGAGCGATTCGAGCACGATATCCGGCAGCACGGCGCTGTCCTGATGCAGCTCGAACGGCACCGAGACGGCGCGCCAGCCGGCATGAGACACGCGGACCTCGTAGGCGCCGCTGTGCGGTTCCAGCCGATCGAATTTGAAGTCCCCGAAGGCGTCGGTGTCGATCGCAGCGATGAGCACGCCGTCCTTGAGGAGTTCGACCCGTGCGCCCGCGAGGCAATCGATGATGCCGCCTCGGGCGGCGAGCACGGTGCCGCCCGCGAACAGGTGGGTGTAGCGGTGGAGGTTGCGGTAATAGACCCGCGGCTTTGTGCCCAGCTCCGGGCGGAGCGTCTCCAGGCCCTGCTCGCGCGCCAGCGCGGTCATTTCCTCGTCGCTCACCTTCAGCGCCCGCATCGCGCCGGTGGGACAGGACTGCACCGGTCGCGGCGCGCTCCAGCCGCGATCGAGCAGGTGGGCGTCGAACGGCCAGGCCTGGGGCAGTGAGCGTTCCTCGTTCCACCAGATCGCCCCATAGGGGCAGGCGTCCACCAGGTCCCTGCGCCCCTGGGCCGCTTCGGGATCGATCAGCACGATGCCGTCCTCGCGCTTGCGCACCGCGCCCCGACCGGCCGCAACGCAGGGCGCGGCGTCGCAATGGTTGCAGGTGGTCGGCACGTGCGCGGCATCGACCAGCGGCGCGCGGCCGCGCTCGGTGCTCAGGATGTTGATCCATTTGTGCCCGTGCAGCGGCTGCGGCGCGCAGTAACCCGGGAAGTCGTTGCCGGTGTATTCATCCTTCACCGCGAGGAAGCAGTTGTTGCAGTTGTGGCATTCGGCAACATCGATCAGCAGGTTCCACTTCTTCATGGGGCTGTTCCCGGCTGCCATTTTTCGACCTCGATCAGGCAGGAATTGGGGGCGGATGCCGAGGTTTTCTCGGTCATGTGCCGCTTGGGCGTCAGGATGTTGACGCAGCCGCCGATATCGGCCGAGGCGCCGGCCGGCCCGATGGGCTCATATTCGGCGGACGAGCCGTAGGCGTGCACCACGCCAGGCAGCAGCCGCTCGGTGAGCACCGCCGCGCAGATCACCGCGCCGCGCTCGTTGTACAGTCTGATCAGGTCGTGCTGGGCGATGCCGCGGGCGCGGGCGTCGGCGCGGTTCAGGCGCGCGATCCAGTAATAGTGCCCGTCGATCAGCACGCGGTGGTCGGAGATATCGTTGGTGGCGCCGTCCTTGCCATCGCTCTGCGTGTGGAAGCTGTAACGCGGATGCGGCGAGATCAGCTGCAGCGGATACCGCGCGTACAGCGCCGCGCTGTGCCGGCCCTCCCAGGCGGGGATATAGACGTTGAGCGGCGGGCGCTCCGGGTCCTCGCCGTAGCGCTTCAGGCTCGAGGCCTCGAATTCGAACAGACCCGACTGGGTCTGCAGGCCTTCGAGATAGGTCTCACCGTATTCGGCCGGCAGCGGCGCGGGCTCGGGCACGTCCTTCTTGCGGCCCTCGGCGAACCAGCGCCAGCTCGTCCTGCGGCGGTGCGCGGCCTGGGTTTCCGGCGGCACCACGTAGTAACCCTTGCGCAGCAGCTTCTTCCACGAGATCGCTTTCGGCAGATCGGAGCTGAGATAGATTTCCCGGCACCAGATCAGCTCGCTCTTCAGTTCGCTGAAATAGGCGCCGAGACCGAGCCGCTGGGCAAGCTCGAGGAAGATCCGATAATCCGACTTGGACTCGCCCAGCGGCTCGATGCACTGGTGCTGCAGCGTGATGACCCGGTGGTTCATCTGGTTGTGGTTGTGGTGGACATAGCCGCCCGAGGCCGCCCATTCGCTGATGTCGGCGCGCTCGAAATTGGTGCAGGCCGGCAGGATCAGGTCGGCGAATCGGGTTTCGCCCTCGTCCCAGATCGACTGGTTGAGCACGAACTCCAGGCTCTCGCTGCGCAGCGCATCGGCCAGGCGGTTGCTTTCCATGGTGGTGCCGAAATGCGAGCTGCCGTATTTGTACATCATGCGCACCGGCGAATGGCCGGGCGAGGGGTAGCTGAACTTCTGGAACTGGCCTTCGAGCGAGCGGCTGTCGGTGGGGTAGCCTTCCGTCCTGCCGTCGAGGATCGCCTCCGGAATACGCAGCCGCGGCACCTTCTGCGTCACCGTGTTCATGCTGATCAGATGCGGCAGGCGCTGGTAGTTCTGCACCACATCGGCCGTGCCCTCGATGTCCCCCGAGATGCCGCCTTCGGCATAGCCCGGAAAATAGAATTCCAGATCGACGGGCGTGCCCGTGCCCAGATTGCCGAAATTGATGCCGGGCTTGCCCAGCCCCTGCATCGTCATCAGGCAGACCATGGCGCGGGCCCACTGCGCGCCGGTGGCGGCGCGGTTGGCGCCGCCGAAGGCCACGCCCTTGCCGCCGCAGGACAGGTAGGTCTTGTGAGTGCCCCACTCGCGGGCGAGCGCACGCACGATGTGAGGTGCCACGCCGGTTTCGGCCGCCTGCCACTCGGGCGACTTGGGGGTGCCGTCGGTCTCGCCCAGAATATAGGCGCGATATTTCTCGAAGCCGGTGGTGCGCCGGGCGATGTAATCGCGATCGTAAAGCCCTTCGCTGATCCAGACGTAGGCGATGGCATGGGCGAGCGCGGGGCTGGTGCCCGGGACCGGCGCGATCCATTTCCCGCCGAGCCAGTTGGCGGTCGGATTCAGGTAGGGGTCGATGTGCACCATCCGGATGCCGAGCTGTCGGGCCCACTGGCGGCGGATGGTGGCCTCGAAGGCGGCGTAGGAGGCGCAGGTCGATTCCGGGTCTGAGGCCCAGAACACGATCATCTCGGCGTTCTGCAGGGCGTCTTCGAGCTGGCCGTAGGGCTCGGCGCCGCCCATGCGCATCGAGTTTCCGTAATGATGCATCGCGCCCCAGTACCAGCCCTCCCAGCTGTCGGGGTTGGCCACCATGCGGGTATGGCCGATGGCGTTCATGAAGCGGATCTGGGCGCTCAGATAATAGCCGATGTTGCCCCAG
>JAJYTX010000361.1 GCA_021792815.1 Pseudomonadota bacterium | reverse complement strand
ATCTCGGCGAGCGGATCGACGACGGGGGCGGGCGACGGTACCGCGGACGGCAGAAGCACCGGCCTGTTTTCTGGCACGGCCGGTCTCATTACCGGGGCAGGCCGCACCGGCGGCGCATTCCCGGCCGACCTGTCCCTGACCTCGGCAGCACGCTGTTCCAGCCGCTCTCGCTTTTCGCTGTTATCGATCAGCTTGCGAATGACGCTCGCCGGCTGATCGGCGGCCAGCACGCTTATCAGGGGCGAGTTCTCCTCGATCCCGAAATTGGCGCCACGTTCGCGCAACAGCTGCACGGCCGCCGCCGCTCCTGCCAGGCTCTCGCCAAAGGCCAGAAGTGCCGCCCGCCGCGTGGCAAGGATCTGCGGCCTGCTCTGCACCCCCGATAATGCACTCCTGTACATCACCGCCAGAATTTCCCATCGGCGCACCAGGCTTGCGGCCTGCTTCCTGATCTCGTTTTCGGCGGCCTGCCGCCGATCTGCCGCCTCGCGTTGGGCTCTGGCCTGCTCGGCCGCGATCGCCGCCTCGGCGAGCCCATCGACGGCGGGAAGGGGCGGCAGAAGCGCCGCCGGCACGACGATCTCGCTCGGCGGCTCGAGGCCGCGGCGGGTGGCATAGCCGTCCACGGCGTAATCGAGCGTCGTCTCCTTGCCGTCGCCGCTGGAAAGCCGTCCCGACAACGCGGCAAGATCCCGGAATTCCTCCCGGTCGACGTAAAGCCGCACGCTGTCGCGGTGCCGGGTCATGGCAACGTAGGTCAGATGCCGGTCCATCATCCGGGAGGCATAGACGAAGGCCCGATCGACGGTCGCGCCCTGGCTTTTGTGAATGGTCACGGCATAGCCGTGATCAACGGCCGCGTAATCGGCCATCGACACCACAACCTTCCGCACCTTCCCCTCATCGTCATCGACCCGCACCTCGAGCCGCCCCTCATCGGCGCGCGTAACCGTGCCGAGCACGCCGTTCTTGACCCCGAGATCGCGGTTGTTCTCCCGGAACAACAGCCGGTCTCCGGGCGCGAAGGCGCGCTCGCCCTCGTCGGTCTGATAGACCTTCTCCTCGCCGAGCCGACCGGTTTCCCGCCAGCCGGTCCGGATGGCCTCGTTCAGAGCCCGCACATCCGCCCGGCGATGAGCCAGCACCAGGCGGGATCCGTTCGGATGGGACTTCATGTCGCTCAAGACATCACCGACCACCGCCCTCATGGTCTCGGCCTTGTCGTCCCGGAACCGCACCGCGCCCCTCTCGGCATACAGCGCCAGCCCCTCCGCCGTCCGGCTCCGGGCGAAGGCCATCGACGCCTCACGCTGCCACGCGTCCCGCTGGCGCTGGATCCGCTCGAGAGTGACAAAGCCGGTGCGCTCGGCAATGGCGCGGAACGCGGCGCCGGCATTGATCGGCTGCAGCTGGTCGGGGTCGCCGACCAGGACGATTTTCGCGCCGGCCCTCTCCGCCGCGGCGATGAAGCGGGCCAGCTGTTTCGAGCCCACCATGCCGGCCTCGTCGATGACCAGAACATCGCCGCGCCGCAGATGATCGCGCCCGCGCTCCCAGCCGCGCTCCCAGGACGCCAGGGTGCGCGAGGCAATGCCGGAAGACGCCTCGAGCCCCTCCGCGGCTTTGCCGGCAAGCGCCGCGCCAAACACCCGACCCCCCCGTGCCTCCCAGGCCTCGCGGGCCGCCTTGAGCATGGTGCTTTTCCCCGCGCCGGCCCGCCCGATGACGGCGGCAATGCCCGCCGGGCCACAGACATGCGCGATCGCCGCGCGCTGCTCTTCCGTCAGACCGGCGCCGCCACGCTGCTGGATGTCCGCATCCTGCCGCGCGATCGCCCATTCGACGGTGTGGCTGGCGACAGCGAAGCCACGGCTCGCCGCCATCTGGTCGGCGGCCCGCGCCATTCCCCGCTCGATCTCCACCATCTCCCTGGTGGAATAGCGAGCCGGCGCGATGACCCGCCCCGCCCCGTCACGCTGCTCCGGCCGCAGCGTCACCAGGGCGGACGAGGCCAGCACCCGCGCCAGCGCATTCTGGAACACCACCGGGTCATCGGTATCGAGATACCGATGCAGCCGCCGGGCGATGTCCTGATGCTCAATGACGCTCATCTCATCGGTGAGCAGCGTCAGAAGATCCTCGGGCCGCGCCCGGATCCGCTCCGCATTCCGCCGGGCCGCCTCATCATCCAGCGCTACCCGCGCGATATCGATGCCGCGCCGGCGCATCTCGGTCGCATGCACCCCGACATGAGCTGTCGGCTCGATGGCGACCCCCCGCGTCAGATGCGAGCGATGATCGATGCGGATATCGAAATCCGTCCTGGCGAGAAACCCATTGGCCATCTCCTCCCAGGCCACGCGGATTTCGCGCACCTGGTCATGGGACGTCGGCAGACCAAGCGCCGCCAACTTCCTGTTCTCAAGCTCGAGCTCGGATTTTTCGCCCAGGCCATCCGCCATGACTTTCCGCGTCGTCACCAGGATGTGGGCGTGGTGATTGCGGATGTCGGTGTGCCCATGCGGGCTGTGGATCGCAAAATCCACCGCGACGCCATAGCGGTCGGCCAGCCGCTGCGCGAAGTCGCGTGTCAGCGCCAGCCGCTGCTCCGCCGTCAGTTCGTGCGGCAGAGCGATCTCGATCTCGCGGGCGACGCGGCTGTCCTTGCGCTTTTCGGCTTTCTCCGCGGCATTCCACAAAGCGGCCCGGTCATACGCCCAATCGGCGCCCAGCACGCCTCTCGGCAGCACGATTTCACTATGCATCACCCCAGCTCGCCGGCGGTAGTCATGCGTCCGCTCGTCGCGGAGATTCCTCAATAATGCGCCCGCGCGGTAGGCCGCCGCAGCCACGGCGCTGCGTCCGGAACTCCGGGCTATGGGCTTTGTCGTGAGGTGGTAGATGGCCAAGCGGAGCGTCCTGTTTTTTATCTATGTGTCATAAACTGAGTTGCGTAGCAACTCGTAAGTGCGCACTTATATTAAGAATAAATTTTTTAACTTTTTATACTACTCTTTCCCCACCAGCTTCAGGTCGTGCAAACTTGACCCGTGCCAGCGTTTCCAACAGAAATAACGATAAGAAGATCGCGATGACCGAGGATCTGACGAAGAAAAACCAAGGCTATCGGCGGAGCAGAAAATCACGCGGATGAAGGCGTGCGTGCATTCCCTTGCGGCGAAGGAAAAGGGCCGCAAGAAAGCAGAGGATACACGGCGGAAAATCCTCCTCGGCGAGTTCGTCATGCGCCACCTCAACGTCTCGAAAGATCCCGCCTTTTCCCAAATGCTGCTTGATCCTCTCCGGGAGGAGATACCGAAATTAGCGCGCAAAACGAACGTGGCCCTGTTCGATGATTGGCTGAAGATTTCGGCTGTTCTGTTGTCTGCAGAAACCACGAAAATCACACATGCCGCGGCCTCGGCGCCGATCGGCGCCGAGGCCGCCACCCAGATCCCGGCGGCCGGATTTGACAACGAGCGGTCTGCCGCCCTGGCGGAGGCTGAGACTCGTGGATGAGGACGACCCGGCGGCGATCCTCGTCGCGGCGCTGCAGGAAGCAACAGCGGCCGCGCGCGCGGCCGCCGCCGTCGCTGAGGCCGCACGTGTGGCGGCTCTGGAAACCCAGAACCGGATCACTCAGGAGGTTTCCGACCTGGTGAAGAAAGTCGACGGCTTCGAGCACAGCCTGCAGGTCATGACGCCACGCCGCGCGGCACTCCAAAGCGCCCGCGCCGCACGTTACGTCTGGGCTGTGTCGGGTTTCGTCATCGGCCTGATCTTCGGCGTCTCCGTTCTCTTGCTCATCATCGCCCAGCGCCATCCGGGTTGAGCCCGGCACACGCTTCTCAGGAGCTGCGTGGTCTGCAAGGGAG
>JAJYTX010000360.1 GCA_021792815.1 Pseudomonadota bacterium | reverse complement strand
CGATGCGCCGCTTCGAGCGCCGGGTGCGCCGCGGCCCCGAGCGCTTCGCGTGGTTCATCTACCGGATGAACCGTCCGGCCATGCAGTCGCTGTTCATGACACCGCGCAACCCGCTGCGGGTGCGCGACGCGCTGCTGTCGTTTCTCTCGGGAGATCTGTTCGGCGACACGCCGCTGTGGCCCTCGCTGCGGCTGTTCCAGGCGCTGTACTATCTCACCTCGCTCGCCATGCCCGGCCGCTCGCTCGCGGCCTGCCTGCAGCGCTCGCGACAGCTGCGCGGCGCCTAGCCGCCCGGGCGCGAACCGATGGACCGCCCCGATGCCCTGCGTCTGGATCTGCTGAGCGCGCCCGCCGGGACGCCGTCCTGGGACGGGACCCTCGGGGCGGCGCTGTTCGCCGAGCAGGCCCCCACCGCGGCCCTCGCCTGCCCCGGCGGCGTGCCGCTCGCGCGAGTCTGTCTGCCGCGGCTCGGCGAGCCGAGCGCGGTGATCGAGCGCTGGCACATCGGCTCTCCCGTGCGCGCGGGTGTGCACCGGGCCGTCGGCTACGCGCACGGCGAGACCTTCCTCTTCGGCGCCCTGCAGGTGCCGGAACGGGTCGCCGCCGGCGGGCGCAGCGCGCTCGAGCGCGCCACGGCGCACGCCTACCGCCAGATCCACGCCGCCCTCGGCGCGACGGGCTTTGCGCACCTGCTGCGGGTGTGGAACTACCTGCCCGGCATCAACCGCGAGAGTCACGGCACGGAGCGCTACCGGCAGTTCAACCGCGCGCGCCAGGAAGCGCTGCTCGCCTGCGGACGCCGCATCCGCGGCAGCGTGCCGGCGGCGAGCGCCCTCGGCAGCCCCGCCGGGCCGCTCGCGCTGTACTTCCTCGCCGGACGCGCCGCGCCCGAGTGCCTGGAAAATCCCCGCCAGGTGAGCGCCTATCACTACCCGGGGCAATACGGCGCGTGCCCCCCGAGCTTCTCCCGGGCGACCCTGGTGCGCCACCGCGGCGCGACACTGTTCATCTCCGGCACCTCGAGCATCCGCGGACATCGCACCGTGCACGCAGGCGACCCGGCCGCCCAGACGCGCGAGACGCTCACCAACATCGAGGCGCTGCTCGAGCAGGCCCGCCGCCGCGGCGCCGGCCCGTTGCGCCTCGAGTCCCTCGCCTACAAGGTGTACGTGCGCCATGCGCGGGATCTGCCGCTCATCCGCGCCGAGCTCGACGCCGCCGTCGGGGCCGCCGCCCGGGTCTATCTGCAGGCCGACATCTGCCGGCGCGACCTGTCGGTGGAGATCGAGGCCGTGGGCGAGCGGACCTGACCGGCGTGTTGAGCCGCGCACGCGAATACCTGATCACCTACGGCCTGCTCGGCACGCTCGCCGTGATGATTCTCGGCTGGACGGTGCTCGCGCTCGTGCTGTTGACGCCGCTGCCCGCCCGCTGGCGCCGCGGCGCGGCGCGCCACAGCATGATGGCGGGCTTTCGGCTGTTCTCGCGCTTTCTCGGCCTGACGGGCGCCTACCGGCTGGACCTCAGCGCCCTCGATGCGCTGCGGGCCGGCCCGGCGCTGGTGCTCGCCCCGAACCACCCGAGCGCCTTCGATGCCATCCTGCTGCTCACCCGGCACCCGGATCTCGCCTGCATCCTCAAGCCCGAGCTGCTCGGCAATCCCCTGCTCGGCGCCGGGGCGCGCCTCGCGGGCTTCATCCGCTCCGATCCGCCGCGACGCATGGTCCGGGAGGCCGTGGCCGAGCTGCGCCGCGGGGGTTCGGTGCTGCTGTTTCCGGAAGGCACGCGCAGCCGCTGTTCGCCCATCAACCCGCTCACGGGCAGCGTCGCGGTCATCGCCCGGCACGCCGCGGCGCCCATCCAGGTGATCCTCATCGAGACCGACTCGCCGTATCTCGGCAAGGGCTGGCCGTTCTTCAAAGCCCCGCACCTGCCGATCCTGTACCGCGTGCGCCTCGGGCGGCGGCTCGAGCCGCCCCACGACGTGCAGGCGTGCGTGCGCGAGCTGGAGAGCGAGTACCGCGCGCAGCTCGCCGACGCCCCGCAGCGCGCCTGGCTCCCTGAGCCGCCCGCGCGCGGCACGGCTCCACCGATGCCCCCGGATCATCCGTGAACCCGCCCTCGAGCAGCCACCTGGTGCTGATCCCGAGTTACAACCCTGGCTCCCGGGTCTTCGAGACCGTGCGCGCCGCGCGCGCGCAGTGGAACCCGGTGTGGGTGGTGGTCGATGGCAGCACCGACGGCACGGGCGCGGCGCTTCAGGCGCTCGCGGCCGAGGACCCGGGCCTCACCGTGCTCGTGCGCCCGCGCAACGGCGGCAAGGGCGCGGCGCTGCTCGAGGGATTCAGGGAGGCGCTGCGGCGCGGCTACACGCACGCGCTCACCATGGACTCCGACGGTCAGCATCCGGCCGAGCGCATCCCGGCCTTCATGCACGCCTCGCTCGAGCAGCCGCAGGCGATGGTGCTCGGTGAGCCGCTGTTCGATGCGAGCGCCCCGGCGCTGCGCGTCCAGGGGCGGCGCCTGTCGAACGGCTGGACCCGGCTCGAGACCCTCGGCGCGGACATCCGTGACTCGCTGTGCGGCTTCCGGGTCTATCCGCTCGCGCCCCTGGTACGCGAGATGCTCGCCCGCCGCGCCATGCGCCGATTCGACTTCGATGTCGAGGCGGTGGTGCGCCTGTCCTGGGCCGGCACACCGGCGCTGAACCTGCCGGCCCCGATCCGCTACTTCAGCGCCGCCGAGGGCGGTGTGTCGCATTTTCGCTACGGACGGGACAACCTGCTGCTCACCGCGATGCACGTGCGGCTGTTTTTCGGCTTTCTCGCGCGGCTGCCGCGGCTCGCGGCGCGGCGCCGGGCGGCGCGGCCGGATCCCGCCTGCCGCCGCTAGGGTGCACGTATAATTTGCCTCCCGTGGTCCGCAAAAATAATATTTCTCAATGTCGATGTCCGAACTGGCTTCCACCGCGCACCCGATCGAGCCCCAGGCGAGCCTGGTCTCGGAACTCGCCGAGCTGATCGTCGGGGCCCTCAACCTCGAGCTGCCGGCGAGTCAGATCGACCCCGATGCGCGCCTGTACGGGGAGGGCCTCGGCCTCGACTCGATCGACATCCTGGAGATCGCACTCGTGGTTTCCAAGCACTACGGCGTGCAGCTGCGCGCCGATGACGCCGAGAACGCGCAGACTTTCCGCTCGCTGCGCCGCCTCGCCGAGTACGTCGCCGCCCACAGGACGAAATAGCCCCTGGCCACCTTGCCGCTCATTGCGCACGCCGCGCCCGAGGCGCCGGTCGCGTACCGGGCCGGCGAGCCGATTGCGGCGGCACGGTTCCTCGCGGACGTCGAGCGGCTCGCCGGGCGGTTTCCCGCCGGCCGGCACGTGCTCAACGTCTGTGCGGACCGCTATCACTTCATGGTGGGGTTCGCCGCCGCGGTGCGCTCCGGCCGCCCGAGCCTGCTGCCCCCGACCCACACCCCGGAAGTCGTGCGCCACCTGCGCGCCTTCGCCCCCGATGCGTTCTGCCTCACCGACGAGGCCGACTGCGACATCGAGCTGCCGCAGCTGCGCTATCCGGCCTCGGCGGAACCGCCCGGCGGCCTGTGGCCCGTGCCGCGGATCGAGGCCGACACCGTGGCGGCGTTCGTGTTCACCTCGGGCTCGACCGGGGTACCGGTACCGCACCGCAAGCGTTGGGGCCGGCTCGTGCAGTGCGTGCGCGACGCGGCGGACCGGCTCGGGCTCGCCGAGCGCGCCCACGCGGTGCTCGCGACCGTGCCGCCGCAGCACATGTACGGGTTCGAATCGAGCGTGCTGCTGCCGATGCACACCGGCGGCGCGTTGTGCGCCGAGCGGCCGTTCTATCCGGCCGACCTCTGCGCC
>JAJYTX010000359.1 GCA_021792815.1 Pseudomonadota bacterium | reverse complement strand
CGGTCGCCTCCGCCGCCTGCATGATCGCCTGCACCTGCTCCATGTTGTTGATGTTGAACGCCGGTACCCCGTACTGCGCCTCGGCCGCGTGATCGAGCAGCTGGCGCAATGAAATCAGTGCCATACCCATTCTCCTCCCGCGATCGATCGGACATGACCGAACCGCCCCTGTGGCGGAGGATTAAAGCGATGCGCACACCAGCAGGGAAACTGAAAAGGCGCGCCCGCTGATCGATTTATGCTATAGCATTGCGCCGATCCATGACCCGAGGCACAGCGCCGTGACACACTCATGTTGACTCGGCGGTAGCCGAACCGGCGGGCCAAAACAGCGCGATGCCGCAGCCGTCATGCGGGGCGACTGCGGGCAAGACGTCTCCGGTCTGTTCGATCGAGCCTCGAGAACACCCGCGACTCACGGGACCCGTGGACCCTGACGGTTGGCGGGTCCGCCGGAACGCTGTGGTGCGCCGGCCGCCCTGCCCGGCATCACCCTGGTCCCTTCGCGTCGGCGCGGCGCGCGGTCCGGCTTCGGTGATGAGCGCAAGCGCGGCGCTGCGCGCCACGGCGAGCCGGCCGAGGCCGCTCAGCCCTCGGCGAGCGCCGCGCTGCTGCTTTTCAGCTCGTCGATGAACACACGCTGCAGCTGCGTCGGAACGAAGCCGCGGCGCACGGCGAGGCCGATGGTGTGGCGGGAGCCGGGGATGGGATCGCCGAGGGCCTTGAGGCGGCCGCTCACCAGGTCGGACCGGGTCTGGCTGGTCGGCACGACCGCCGCGAAGTCCGTGCGGATCAACAGCGACCAGATGGTCACCATCGAATTGCACACCAGCACGCACTGCGCCGGCGGCAAGCTCTTTTCCTGCCAGAAGGTGTCGAAGCATTGGCGAGGCGGGCTGCCCGGGGGCGGCAGCAGCCAGCTCAACGCGGCGAGCTGTCGCGGACTCGGCTGCCGGGCACCGGCTCCGGGCTCACGGGCCAGGGCGTGACCGCTGCGCACGACGATCGAGGTGGAGTCCTCGAAGATCGGGATCTGCTCCAGATCGCGCGCCGTCGCGGAAGAGCGCAAGGCACCGATGATCATATCGATGCGGCCGCATCGAAGCGCAACGAGCTGTTCCTCGTAGGGGCCATCCATGGCGGAGACGCTGCACCCCGGATAGCGTTTGAGCGTATGGGTGAGCGCGCCGGGGAACCACGCGTGCCGCGCGGTCGGCAGGGCGCCGATCCGCAGCTCGCCGCTCACCACCCCGTTCGCCTCGCGCGCCGCCTCGAGTCCCAGACGCAGCTCCGACTCGCAGCGGCCGATGCCTTCGGCGAGGATCAGCGTCTCCTGTGTCGGGTCGACACCCCGGCTGTTGCGGACCCAGAGACGACACCGCGTCAACTCGCTGAGGCCGCTGAGCGCGCGGTGCAGACTGGGCTCGCTGCACTCGAGCTCGCGCGCCGCAAGCAGGAAACTTCGCTGGTGCGCCAGGGCGCTCAGCCCCCGAAGCTGCAGGTCGGTGGCCCGTTCCCACAATCGCGGCGGCTCATGGCCGAGGGAAGCGAAGTGGGCTTCCGCCTCGCGCAGATGGCGCGCCGCCGCACCGACCCGCCCTGCCAGGGCCGTGGCGGCCTGATTGGGCACCATGCCGCGCGTGCTGCGCTCGAACAGTTTGAGGTTGTAGGCAGTTTCCAGGGTGGCGATCGCCGAGGAAACCGACGACTGGGTGCGATGCACGAGCTCGGCGGCTTTCGCCGTGCTCTGGCTGTCGTACACCGCAAGAAAAATCCGCAGTTGGCTCAGCTTCATGTCCGACTCGCGGCCGCCGATGCCGCGCGGGCCGGCCCGGCGCCGGACCGTGCAGCGTGGGCGGTACGATGATCGAGGCCTCGCCCCCGCGCCACCGCGGCGGGCCCGGGGAGAGCGCCGGCGCCTCTGGCGCGACAGTCAGCCGCCACGAGGGGCAGGACTTCCTCGGGGAGCCGCTCACCGGCCGCACGCGCCCCGACACGACGGATCGCCGGACCGAGGGTGACGCGAGAAGTCGGGCCCGAAAGCCCGGCGTGGATGTCCGGCTCACGCAGTGCGCGGTCCGACTGCCGGCCGGTCATCCGAGTTCGCGTCCGAGGGTACGCCATGAGCCGACAGCAGCTTCGCACACCGGATGTCTCATCAACCTGAGGAACCTGTCAGACCGCATCCCTGACGTCCGCGAATCCGCGCAATATAGCATGAATCGATTGCCCGGACCGCCTTTTCAGTTTCCGCGGCGTGGCCGGGCCCGATTTAATTCGCCCCGGGGGTGCCGCTGTGATCATCCCATACGAGCTACAGCTGGAGCCAGGATCCGGAGGGAGAGAAATGCCAATCAGATTGCATTGCCACAGCCGCCTCGCGTTCGGCCTGATCGACATGAACGGCGAGATCGGCCGCGTCGAGGGCGGGCTCGGCCTGGCGCTGGAAGACCCGTGTCTCGAGCTGCGCGCCAGGCCGGCCGAGACGCTGCGGGTCAACGGCCCGGCGGCGATCACAGACGGCACCCGCCGCAAGTTCGAGAGCATGGCCGGGGTGTTCCGGGAAAAATACGCCACCGGCGGAATCGAAATCAACATCGAGCAGACCATCCCGGATCACAGCGGCCTCGGCTCCGGAACGCAGTTGGCGCTGGCCTTCGGCCAGGCGATGAATCTTCTCTATGATCTGAAACTGCCGATCTCCGAGATCGGGCGCATCGCACAGCGCGGCGGCACCAGCGGGATCGGCTGCGCGGCCTTCGAGACCGGCGGCTTCCTCGCCGACGGCGGGCATCGCTTCGGCGGTCCGCACGGCAAGCAGGCATTTGCCCCCTCGTCCGCATCGGGCGGTTTCACCGCGCCGCCCATCCTGTTCCATTCGAACCTGCCGGACAGCTGGCGCGTGGTGCTGGCGCTGCCGGCGGCCGGACTGATCACGCACGGGGACGAGGAGCGGGCGCTGTTCACCCGGCACTGTCCGATTCCCTCCGAAGAGGCGGCGCAGTCGGCGCGGCTCGCGCTGCTGAAAGTCCTGCCGGCCATCATGGAAGCGGACCTGCCGGCCTTTGGCGCCGGCCTGGAGGCCATGCAGCGCTTCGGGCTGAAGCGCATCCAGATCGCGCGCCAGAACCGCCAGGTCCACGCAACCCTCGAGGAAATGCGCCGCCTGGGCCTGCAGGGCGTCGGCATGAGCAGTTGGGGTCCGACGCTGTTCGGCTTTTCGGACCGCGGAGAGGCTGCGGATCAACACACTGTGCGCGCGCTCGAGACATTTGGCGCCGGGGTGGGAGGCGTGCGCGTCATCCTGACCCGCGCCGCGACCCACGGCGCGACCTGGAGCTGGGAGTAACCGATGAAAGTACAAATCTATGCCCTGACGAGCGTGCAGGACGCGATCGCCACCGTGGACGCGGGGGCGGATCTGATCGGCGTCGTGGCGGAGAACGACGGGCTGGTGGTCGAAGACTGCACCGCGGAGAAGGCCCGGGAAATCTTCGCCGCGGTGGAAGATCGGGCCACCACCATCGCCCTGTCGCTCGGCACGGATGTGGAGCGCATCGCCCGCATGGTCGCGGCAACCCGGCCGCGGATCCTGCACCTGGCGGCGCGCGAACTGCCCCTGGACGTCGTGCAACGCATCAAGGAGCGCATCGGGAACGTCAAGTTGATGATGGCGGTGCTGGTGGACGGTCCGGGCGCCCTCGACGTGGCGCGCCAATACGCGCGCCTGGCGGATTATCTCATCCTCGATTCGGGCAGCTCGGCGAGCCCAGTGACCGGCGCCACCGGCCAGCCGCACGACTGGAACATCAGCGCGCGCATCGTGGCCGAAAGCCCCGTGCCGGTGGTGCTGGCCGGCGGGCTGTCACCGGAAAACGTGGCCGAGGCGGTGCGGGTCG
>JAJYTX010000358.1 GCA_021792815.1 Pseudomonadota bacterium | reverse complement strand
CCGGCGGAATCAGGAGGGTCCCATGCCGTATCTGATCGTCGTCGTCGTGCTTCTCGCCTTGCTCGTGTTCAGCTCCATCCGGATCCTGAACGAGTACGAGCGGGCGGTGATGTTCACCCTGGGACGGTTCACCGGCATCCGCGGTCCGGGCGTGATCGTTCTCTGGCCGGTATTGCAGAGAATGACCAAGGTGGATCTGCGCGTCATCGTGCTCAACGTCCCGAAGCAGGACGTCATCACCCGTGACAACGTGTCCGTCAAGGTCAACGCGGTGGTGTACTTCCGGATCGTCGATCCGGGGCGCGCCATCGTCCAGGTGGTCAACGTCTGGGAAGCCACCAGCCAGGTGGCGCAGACGACGCTGCGCTCGGTGCTCGGTCAGCACGAGATGGACGAGCTGCTTTCGCAACGCGACAAGATGAACGCCGACATCCAGCGGATTCTCGACGACACGACCGAGGCCTGGGGCGTCAAGGTTACCAACGTGGAGCTCAAGGACATCGATCTCGACGAGAGCATGGTTCGCGCCATGGCCCGGCAGGCCGAGGCCGAGCGCAACCGGCGCGCGAAGGTCATCAACGCCGAGGGCGAAAAGCAGGCGGCGCAGACGCTGGTCGAGGCCGCGAAGCTGCTGGCGCAGCAGTCGAGCTCGCTGCAGCTGCGCTATCTGCAGACACTCGCCGACATCTCGCACGACAAATCGCAGCTGATCATCTTTCCGCTGCCGATCGACCTGCTCGGGCCGTTCACCGAGCGGTTCGCCGGCGCGCCGCGGCAGGGTTGAGCCGGGATGCAGG
Organism: Pseudomonadota bacterium; assembly: GCA_021792815.1. Next base: position 3,107 of record JAJYTX010000358.1, on the reverse strand, counting down.
GCAGCCCGTCCTGCGGGCGACAGCCGCTCGCGGCTGCCGGCCTGCTGCTGGCCCTGGCGACGATTGCAGGCGCAGTCGGGGCGCACGTGCTGTCGTCGCACTGGTCGGCGATGCGCATGCATGTCTACGCGGTCGCGGTCCGGTATCAGTTCTATCATTCCCTGGGACTGCTGGCGGTCGGAGTGCTGCTGCGCGGCGATGGCCTGCGCTCGGCCGGGTCTCAGCGGCAGGGACTCGAGCGTGGCCTGCCGCGGGTGCTGCGCGCGGCCGCACGGCTGCTGTTCGCCGGAATCGTGCTGTTCAGCGGCAGCCTCTATGCGCTGACATTCGGTGCGCCGCGCTGGGTGGGCATGGTGACGCCGGTCGGTGGCGTGGCGCTCATCGGCGGCTGGCTGCTGTTTGCCTACGGAATCTGGCAGGGCTAGCCGAGCCTCGAACGCGATGGTGAGTTCCGGATTGCCGATTGACGAGGCGCTGCCGGCGCTGCGGCGCGCGCTGGCCGACCAGGTGTCCGCCGTGCTGATCGCCGCGCCCGGTGCCGGCAAGAGCACCGTTGTGCCGCTCGTGCTCCTGCAGGAGCCGTGGGCGGCGGGCAAACGTCTGCTCATGCTGGAGCCTCGGCGCCTGGCGGCACGCGCGGTCGCGCAGCGGATGGCGGGCACACTGGGCGAGCCCGTCGGGCGATCGGTCGGCTATCGCATGCGGCGGGATACGCGCGTGTCGGGCCAGACGCGTATCGAAGTCGTCACTGAGGGCGTGCTGACACGGATGCTGCAGACCGACCCGTCGCTCGACGGTGTCGCAGCCGTGTTGTTCGACGAGTACCACGAGCGGAGCCTGCAGGCGGATCTGGGCCTCGCGCTGGCGCTCGACGCGCGCGAGACCCTCAGGCCCGACCTGAGAATCCTGGTCATGTCGGCGACACTCGAGTCCCAGGGCATCTCGCGGCTGCTCGGCGGTTCCTGTGTCTGTGCGCAGGGCCGCACTCACCCGGTGCAGACGCATTACGCGGGCCAGGGACCGCCGCCGCTCGCGCAGGGGCAGGCTCGGGGCTCGGACAGCCCGGAGCCGCTCGTGACGCGGCTCATCCTGCGGGCACTCGACGAGCAGCACGGCGATGTGCTGGTGTTTCTGCCGGGGGCGGGGGAAATCCGGCGGGTGAGCGTCTTGCTGGAGGCGGCAGGGGTGCCCCGAGGCGTGCGTATCCTGCCGTTGTACGGTGAGCTCTCCGCGCAGGACCAGGATGTGGCGCTGACCCCGCTCGCCGGCATGCGCCGGGTCGTGCTGGCGACCAACATCGCCGAGACCAGCCTCACCATCGAGGGCGTGCGCGCAGTGGTCGATTCCGGTCTGGTGCGCCGCCTGAAGTTCGATCCGGCCACCGGCATGAGCCGCCTGGAGGTGCAGCGCATCTCGCGCGCATCGGCCGAGCAGCGCCAGGGCCGGGCGGGACGGCTCGGCCCCGGTGTGTGTTACCGCGCGTGGAGCGAGGGGGCGCACAGGATGCTGGCGCCGTTCACGCCGGCTGAAATCCTGGAGGCGGACCTCACGCCGCTGGCACTCGAACTGGCCCAGTGGGGGGTCCGCGAGGCCAACGAACTCAGGTGGCTCGATGCGCCGCCCGCGGCGACCCTGGCGAGTGCTCGCGATCTGCTCGGGCGGCTCGGCGCGCTCGATCGCGAGGGACGCATCAGCGCTCATGGCCGGGAGATGGCTCGCCTGGGCGTGCACCCGCGCCTGGCGCACATGCTGCTGCGCGCCCGATCGCTGGGCGATCTGCCGGTGGCCGCTGACCTGGCCGCGGTGCTCTCGGAGCGGGATCTGCTGCGCGGGACGTCGGGCGGGCGCGACGCCGACATCCGCAGCCGTCTCGAGATCCTGGGGGGTGAGCCTGCGGTGGGCGTCGACCGGTTCGGGATCCGGGCCGTGCGCAGCACGGCCCGCGACCTGGCTCGTCAGCTCGCCGACGCGGTCCCGCCCGCTTTGGCCGGCCGTCCGGCAGGCGGAGCGCTCTCCGTCGGAGCGCTGCTCGCGCTCGCCTTCCCCGACCGCATCGGCCGGCGCCGTCCGGGGCAGGAGGGCCGCTTTACGCTCGCCAACGGTCGGGGCGCGCATTTCCCGGAGCCACAGAGTCTCTCGAGGCAGGAGTTTATCGTCGCGGTCAGCCTCGATGACCGTGAGCGTGACGCGCTCATCCAGCTCGCCGCGCCGCTCGAGCGCGCCGAGCTCGAAACCGTTGTGCCGGAGCGCCTCGAGTGGCGCCAGAGCGTGCAGTGGAGCCGGCGGGAGCAGGCGGTGCTGGCCCGGAGGGTGCTGCGGCTGGATGCGTTGGAGCTGGAAGAGCGAGCGGTATCCGATGTGCCGCCGGATCAGGCGCGCGCGGCGCTGCTCGAGGGATTGCGTGACCTCGGGATAGACTCGCTCCCCTGGACCCCGGGAGCGCGCGATCTGCAGGCGCGCGTGGCATTCGTGCGTCGGCTCGACGGGGCGTACGAAGGCTGGCCCGACCTGTCCGACACGGCGCTCTCGGTCTCGTTCGCCGAGTGGCTCTCGCCGTGGCTCGATGGCCTGACTCGCCGCGAACATCTGGCCGGCCTGCCGCTCGAGCAGGCGCTGCTCGCGCGGTTGAGTTGGGAGCAGCGGCGTCAGCTCGAGGAGCTGGCGCCGACGCATCTCAGCGTTCCGACGGGCTCGCGTATCCGCATCGATTATCTCCAAGAGAGCGGCCCGGCGGTTTCGGTCCGCCTGCAGGAGGTGTTCGGACTGTCGGAGACGCCGCGGCTCGGTGGCGGGCGGGTGCCGGTGACTTTCAAGCTGCTTTCCCCAGCGCATCGTCCGGTGCAGGTGACGCGGGACCTGGGCGGCTTCTGGCGCGGCTCCTACAGCGAGGTACGCAAGGCGCTGCGCGGCCGCTACCCCAGGCACTCCTGGCCGGAAGATCCCCTGGGAGCCGAGCCGGTGCGGGGCGTGCGGCGGCGGCCCTGAGTCGGTACACTGCGCAGCGCGATCCACCTCATCTGCTCACGCACCGCGCCAGGGACTCCATGACAACGCAGAGAGCCGAGGCCGCGCCGGCGCCGGCCATCGACATCCGTTTCGGCCAAGTG
>JAJYTX010000357.1 GCA_021792815.1 Pseudomonadota bacterium | reverse complement strand
GGTGGCGCCGGGCTGGACCTGGAAGCCGTGGCGCACGACCGGGTTCATGTACAGATTGCCGAGGTTCCAGGTGTTGCGCGCCACGAACCCCCAGCCATTGAAATGAATGGCCTGCCAGGAATACAGCGCGAGGAACAGAACGATGGCGAGCAGGACGAGGGGCAGAATGCCCGCGGCGACGGCGAGCCAGGCTCTGAACTTCATGGCGCGGAAGAATGGCGGGTTTGGCTCGGCCGTGCAAGCCGCCGGCGCGGCCGGCGGTGGGCGCCTCGGGGCGCGAGGGCCGGCCTGCCGTGCCGGCAGGCCGCCGGGTAGAGGATGGGCCCGCCGGCCCCGCGCCGCGTCCCTGCGGCGGGCACCGGCGGACCCGGGGGGCCGGTCAGTGGATCTGGGCGATCTGCGCCTCGCTCAGCTTCACGATCGCCGGCGGCAGCGCCACGAAGCCGACGGCGTTGAGGAAGCGCGGCGAGTTGCCTTCGGTCAGCGCCCAGTGGAAGAACGCCTTCACGGCCTGCGCGGTGTTCGCATCCTGCCGGGCATTCACGATCGCGTACTCGTAGTTGATGATCGGGTACGACTCGGCGCCCGGGGCGAACACCAGGCTGATGCGCTCATCGGCCGGCGTGTGCGCCGCCATGGCGTTCACCGCCGCCTGGATCGTGCGCGGCTCAGGCAGCACGAACCGGCCGCTGCGGTTGCGCAGCATCGCCTCGCCGAGCCCGGCCTTGCGGATCGCCTGCTGGAAGCTGATGCCGATGTAGGCGATCGAGTAGGGCGTGCCCTTGCAGGCATTGACCATGCCCGGGTTGCCCTCGGCGCCGATGCCGCCCTGCACGGCCGGCCAGCTGATGGTGGTGCCGTAGCCGACGGAGTTGTTCCACGACGGGGTGCTGAAGGACAGGTACTGGGAGAAGATGAAGGTGTCGCCGCTGCCGTCGGTGCGGTGGATCAGCACGATCGGCTGGTGCGGCAGGCGCACCCCGGGATTGAGCTGGCGCAGCGCCGCGTCGTCCCAGTAGCGGATCTTGCCGGAATACATCGCCGCGAGCACCGGGCCGCTGAGCTTCAGGTGCATGCGGTTCAGGCCGGGCAGGTTGTAGTTGATCATCTGCGAGGAAATCGTCAGCGGGATGTTGAGCATCCCGGGATGCATGCGCACCTGCGGGTCGCTCATGTAGGCGTCCGAGGCGCCGATCTGCGCGATGCCCGAGATGGCCTCGGCAATACCCGTGCCGCTGCCGGTCGACTGCGTGGTGAGCTGCACGCCCGGGTGTGTCTTGGCGTACGCCGGAACCCACAGATTGAACAGCGGGTACAGCAGTGACGAGCCGGTCTCGAGCAGGCGGGTCTGCGCCTGCGCGGCGTGGCTCGCGATCATCGTGCCCATCGCCAGGGCGGCCGCGAGGACCAGGGAAGCCTTCCGGCGGGAAACGCCAGTTTTCATGCTCATGTCGTTACCTTTTTGGAGAAGGGACAGTGCCTTATCGGGAGGCGGGAGGTGTACGGGCGCGTACTGTACCCGGCCAATGTGACGGATTGGTGACAGTCGGGCGCCGGGCATGAAATCCTGCCCGAACAATGGGTTGCCCGTGGCACGCGCCCCCCGGATCCGTCCCGGGCAGACAGCTCCGCGGCGCATCGGCTAAGGTGGCGCCACAGGGCGGTGCCCGTGAGCGCCCCACACCGGACCATGCATGCCATGAACGACACCGCACCGACGGGCCGGGCCGCCGCGCCCAGCGAGTTCACCCTGCGCGGCCTGCTGATCGGGGTGCTCATCACCCTGGTGTTCACCGCCGCGAACGTCTACTTCGGCCTCAAGGCCGGGCTCACCTTTTCGACCTCGATCCCGGCGGCCGTGATCTCGATGGCGCTGCTGCGCGCGCTCGGCGGCTCGAGCCTGCAGGAGAACAACATCGTGCAGACCGTGGCCTCCGCGGCCGGCACGCTCTCGAGCATCATCTTCGTGCTGCCGGGGCTGGTCATCGTCGGCTGGTGGGGCGGCTTTCCGTTCTGGATGTCGTTCGGCATCTGCGCCACCGGCGGCGTGCTCGGGGTCATGTACACCATCCCGCTGCGGCGCGCGCTGGTGACCGACTCGGATCTGCCCTACCCGGAGGGCGTCGCCTGCGCCGAGGTGCTCAAGGTGGGCTGCGCCCAGGCGTCCGACGCCGGCCCGGAGGCGATCGAGAGCGGCGGCGCGGGCCTGAAGGCCGTGCTGGTGGGCGGCATCGTCTCCGCGGCGTTCTACCTCGTGGTGCAGACGCAGCTCTTCGCGAGCGACGTGGTGCGCTACTTCCGCATCGGCCGCTCGGGCGCGGCGAGCGGCTTCGATGTCGCCCTGTCGTTCGCGCTGTTCGCCATCGGTCACCTGGTGGGCCCGGCGGTGGGCCTCGCGATGCTGGCCGGCGCGCTGATCGGCTGGGGCTGGGCCGTGCCGCATTTCCTGCTGTCGCACCCGGCGGCGGGCCCGGCGGCGGCCGCGGCGCAGGGGGCGTGGGCGCACTACGTGCGGTTCGTCGGCGCCGGCACCATCGGTGTCGCTGCGCTGTGGACGCTGGGGATGCTGGTCAGGCCGGTGATCCGTGGGCTCGCCGGCGCCCTGGCCGCATCCCGGGCCCGCCGGGCCGGCCGCTCGCACGCCCTGCCGCGCACCGAGCACGACATTCCCATCGGCACGGTGGGCCTGGTGTCGCTCGCCTGCCTGCTGCCGGTGGCCGGGCTGCTGTGGCACTTCTGCCGCATCAGCGGTCTCGGCCGCTTCGCGCTGCCGCTCGCCGTGGGCGGGGTGATCTTCATCGCCCTCGCGGGCTTCCTGGTCTCGACCGTGTGCGGCTACATGGCGGGCCTGATCGGCTCGTCCAACAGTCCGCTCTCGGGGATCGGCATCCTGGTGGTGGTGCTGTTCGGGCTGCTGCTCGTGCTCGCGGTCCGCTCGGCGCTGCCGGCCGGGGCCGGCCGGGCGCTGGTGGCCTTCGCGCTGTTCGTCACCGCGGTGGTGTTCGCGGTCGCCTCGATCGCCAACAACAATCTGCAGGACCTCAAGACCGGACAGCTGGTCGATGCCACGCCCTCGAGGCAGCAGTGGGCGCTGGTGGTGGGCGTGATCGCCGGCGCGCTGGTCATTCCCCCGGTGCTCGACCTGGTCAATCATGCCTACGGCTTTCTCGGCGCCCCGGGCGTGAATCCGGCGCGGGCGCTGCCGGCGCCCCAGGCGGGGCTGATCTCCGCGCTCGCCCAGGGCGTGATCCAACACAACATCGACTGGAGCGCGATCGGGGTCGGCGGCGGCATCGGGCTCGTGAGCATCGCGCTCGATGCGCTGCTCACGCGCCTGCCGCGGCCGCTCAGCCTGCCGCCGCTCGCCGTCGGGCTCGGCATCTACCTGCCGACCTCGAGCACGCTGATGATCGTGGTCGGGTCCCTGGCCGGCGCCGCGTTCAACCGCCGCGCCGGGCCCGGGCCGGGTGGCGCGGCGCTGAAGCAGCTCGGGGTGCTGCTCGCCTCGGGGCTGATCGTGGGCGAGAGCCTGCTCGGGGTGGTGTTCTCGGCGCTGGTGGTGTTCACCGGCCGGGCCGCGCCCATCGCCCTCGTCGGCCGGCCGTTCGCCGCTGCCTCGATGGCGCTCGGCGGAGCGGCGTTCGTCGCCCTCGTGTACGGCCTGTACCGCTGGCTCGAGCGGCTGGCGCGCGCCGCATCGGCGGGTTGAGCGCGCCGGGCGGGCGGCGCGTGCGGGTCTAGCCCGCCAGGCGCTGGCCGCTCATCTCGGCTCCGGTGCCCTCCGGCAGGCGCGCGTAGGCGAACACGGCGAGGGCGCTCAGGCCACCGATCAGCACCAGCGCGAGACGGAAATCAAAGGCCGCGAGGCTCGCCGCGTGGCGCAGCAGCCGGCTGAAGTTCAGGATCAG
>JAJYTX010000356.1 GCA_021792815.1 Pseudomonadota bacterium | reverse complement strand
GATGATGCCGGTGGCGTTGAGCCCCACGCCGCTCACCAGCAACGCGAGCATGCCGCCGGTGACCGCGAGCGGGATTTCGAGCAGCAGGATACCGGGCACCAGCAGCCCGTCGAACTGCAGCACCAGGATGCCGATCATGAGCAGCAGGGCAGCCAGCGTCGCCACGCCGAGACCCACCGCGGCGCGCTCGAGCTCGGCGAGCAGCCCCCCGAACGCGATGCGGTAGCCGGGCGGCACCTTCAGACCCGCGAGCGCCCGACGCGCCTCGGCCACCGTCGTGCCCAGCGTCCCGTTGGGCGTCGCCAGGATATCGAGCGCCCGGGCGCCGGCGATGTGCTCGATCTGATTCGGTGTCTGCACCAGCTCGAGCCGCGCCAGGTCGCCCAGGGAGCTCCAGCCGCGCGTGGTGCGAATGGGCAGCCGCGACAGCGAGGCGAGCGAGCGCTGCGGCGCGTCCTCGAGACGCATGTACAGATCGAGCGGCACGTTGCCTTCGGGAACCTGAGCGAGGATCTGCCCGTTGAGCAGCGGATCGAGCTGCGCATAGAGCGAAGCCGGGCTCATCCCGTACCCGGCCAGCGCGGCGGCGCGCGGCCGGATCGTCAGCTGCGTCACCGGATAGCCGTCGTTGTCGAACAGGCTCGACAGCGCCGGAACCGTCTTCAACCGCGCGGTGATCTGCTGCGCGAGCGCGCGCATCCGCGCCAGGCTGCGGCCGAACACATGAATCACGAACGGCTGGGGCAGTCCCGAGAGGCTCTCGCCGAGGCGCTCGATGGTGGGGGTATCCACCGACAGCTGCACCCCGGGCAGCTGCGACTCGCGCTGGATGCGCTGGCCGATCGCATCCAGGGCATTGACGCTCACGCCCTTTTTCAACGCCACCTGCATCTCGCCGGCGTACGCGGGCTCGGTGTACGTGGTGTCGCCCGAGGAGCCGATGCGCGCATACACGTGGGCCACATCGGGATCGGCCAGCATGCGCCGGGTCATGCGGTCCACCGTCGAGCGGGTCTCGAGCAGCGAGCTGTCCGGCGGCAGCGTGAAGGACTCGAGCAGTACGCCCTCGTTGGGCAGGGGCAGGAAATCCATCGGCACCAGCGCCAGGCCCACCAGGGACAACACCAGCACGCCGAAGGTCAGCGCGAGGCTGAGCCTCGGGCCGCGCATCACCAGGGCAAACAGCCGCTCGTTCCAGTGGCGGATCTTCTCCAACGCCCGCGCGCCGCTCGCGCTCGCCCCGCCGGGCGAGGCATGGATGAAGCCGAGCCCCATCGGGATCAGTGTCACCGACACCAGGAACGAGGCCAGCAGCGCGAAGGCCATCGCCAGCGAGAACGGGATGAAGAAGATGCCCACCAGACCGCCGACGAACAGCAGCGGCACGTAGATCGCGATGTTGGTGAAGGTGCCGGTGATGTCCGGCACGAGGATCTGGCGCACACCGCGCCAGACGCCCTGCCAGCGGCCATCGCCCTCCTCCCAGCAGTGATAGATGCTCTCGAGCACGATGATGGCGTCGTCGGCGAGAAAGCCCACCGCCACGGTGAGCGCTCCCAGGGTCATGAGGTTGAGGTCCTGGCCCGCCTCGTACAGGGCGGCGATGCCGATCACGAGCGACAGCGGGATGCTGACGGCGAGCACCCAGATGCCGCGGCCCGCCCCCAGCACCCAGAACAGCACCGCCACCGCGAGCAGCATGCCGATGAGCAGGTTGCGGCCGAGGTCGACACCGATCACGTGGACGATGTGCCCCTGGTTGTAGATCGGCACCCAGCGCACGCCGCGCGGCAGCTGGTTCAGCGTCGCGGCCAGGGTGGCCGCCACCTCGCGCGTGACCGGTGTCGTGGCCGCTCCCGGCTGCTTGAGGACGGTCAGCGCGACGCTGGGCTTGCCATCGAGCGACACCGCGTTGTGCGTCGGTACCGCCGATCGCACCACGCGCGCCAGCGCCTGCAGCGGAATCGGTCCGTTGTCCGAGGGCACCGGGATATCCCGCAGCTGCGCCGCATGGACCGGCAGGTGACGCGCCTCGATGAAAACGTCGTTGTGCCCCTGTGTCACGTAGCCTGCCGGCTTCAGCAGCACCTGGGACCGTACCGCCCGGGCGATCGCCGTGACCGACACGCCGTAGCGGCGCATCGCCTTCGGGTCCGGTTGGATCCACAGCGCTTCCTGGCCCGCGCCGTACACCTCCACCCGCTGCACGCCGGGCAAGGCGCGCAGCGCCGGGGCCACGTTGGCGAGCACGGCGCGCTCCACCTCGGCGGGCGCGACACCCGCGGGGATCTGCACGGTGTCGTCGATCACCTCGTTGATGGCGTTGCCCATGATCTGGGCGAAGGGATGGGCCGCGAGCGGCAGCTCGCGGCGGGCCCGATCGATGGCGCCGTTGACCGCCTGCAGGTCGAGCATCGAGGCGGTCCCCTGCCGGAACCGCACGTCGATCTCGACGGTGCCGTCGCCCATGCTGGAGTGCACGCTCTGCAGATCGGGCAGCGCGAGGATCTCGCCTTCGAGCGGCGTGACGACCAGGCTCTCGAGCTCGGTGGCGGTGGCTCCGGGCAGGTGCACGAAGACACTCACCTGCGGAAAGTTGAATTCCGGCAGCACCTCCACCGGGATGTGCACCAGCGCATACGCGGCCCAGCCGCCGACCGCGGCCAGCAGGAGCAGCCACAGCAGTGGGTGGGTCAGCGCGCGCGGCACGCTCCGCCCGGTAGGCGAAGCGGATCGGCCGGGCGGCGAGCCGTTGTCGGAACCAGTGGCCTGCGTCATGGCGCGCTCAGTCGGGCGGTGCGTACTGGCCCGCGATGCCGTGGTAGAAGTCGAGATACGCGTTCTGCACCACGACCCGCTCACCGGGCTCGATCCCTCGCTCGATGTAGGTCAGCCAGCCGCGCGTCGGTCCGGGGACCACCGCCTGACGATGGTCCCCGCGCGCGGTGCGCACCAGCACCCACCACCGCGCCCGATCGAGGATCAGCGCACGGCTCGGCAGTGCCACCAGAGAGCGGGTCGCGCCGTTCAGCGTGACGCTGCCCCATTGGCCGCTGCGCCAGGCGGCGGCCCACACCGCATCGCCCGGGCCTCGGGCGGTCTGCGGCGTCAGCCATACCTGCTCGCCGCCGTCGGGGCCGAGCGCCCGGGAAACCGTCAACACCCGCACCGGGACCCTGCCGCCGGAAACCGGTCGGAACACGCCGCGCATGCCGGGATGGATCGCGAGCGCGTCCGCCCCGTAGTAGCTCGCTTTGAGGCGCAGGCGCCCGGTCTGCAGGGTCAGGATGAGCTGACCTGCGCCGACCTGCTCGCCGTCCGCCGCATCGACCGCCAACACCTCACCCGCGGCGGGCGCTCGCAGCGTCAGGGTCTGCAGCGCCACCTGCAGCTGACCGCGCGCCGTGTCATACGCGGCCACATCGGCTGCGACCGCCTGCCGGGTCACGAGCCGCGCGGCCCGCTTGCGGCGGTCGGCGGCGAGCCGCAGGGAGGCGGCGCGCAGGGCGCCGCGGCGCCGGGCCAACAGGGCCTCGGCCTGCGGGCCGGCGAGGATCGCGAGCACCTGCCCCGCCCTCACCCGCGCACCGGGCAACACCAGGCGGGTCACCGTGCCGGCCTCCACGGCACGCACGTCCGTGACCGCCACCGGCTGTACCTGGCCGTAGGCTCGGTAGTGGCGCGTGACCGCCTGCGCGTGGGCGATGACCGTACCGCTCGCGGGGACGCCCGAGGCGGCCGCGGCGGCGCCGGCCACACAACACACGACCGCGGCGAGCACCGCCCGCCGGCCGCGCCCGCGGATCACGTGGTCAGCCCGAGCAGCGGCAGCATGATCCGCTGGCCCCACACCGCACCGAGCAGCATCACGGCGAGCAGCAGCGGCACCATCAGCACGACCCGTCGCCG
>JAJYTX010000355.1:1760-3926 GCA_021792815.1 Pseudomonadota bacterium | reverse complement strand
ATCCACCGCTCGAACCTCATCGGAATGGGCGTCGCGCCGCTGCAGTTCCTGCCGGGCGAGAGCGCCGGATCGCTCGGCCTCACCGGCCGCGAGGTGTTCGAAATCACCGGCCTCGCGGACGATACCGGCCGGGAAGTCACGGTGCAGGCGACCGCGGACGGTGGCAAGGCCCTCACCTTCAAAGCACGCGTGCGCATCGACACACCGAAGGAGCGCGAGTATTACCGCCATGGCGGCATCCTGCAGTTCGTCCTGCGTCAGCTTGCCAGCGCGGGTCGCGCCTGAGCGCGGGGCGGTTCGCCCGGCGGGCTGATTCGGCGACGGCTCCCGGCCGGCTCGCGCATCCGGGGTAGGCGCTTGCGCCTCGCCGTGTTCGATCTGGACGGGACCATCACGCGGCACGACACTCTCGTGCCGTACGTGTTGGGTTTCCTGCTGCGCAGCCCCTGGCGGCTGCCGCGGCTGCTGCTCGCGCTGCCGGCCGCGATCGGCTTCGGTCTGCGCCTGACCGATCACGGCGGATTGAAATCCGCGCTGCTGCGCGCCACCCTGGGTGGTGTGCCGCGAGAGCGACTCGAGCGCTGGACCGCGTGGTTCGTGCCGCGCCTGCTCGAGCGCGGCACCTTCGCGCAGGCGCGCGAGGCGATCGCCGCGCACCGCCGTACCGCGGATCACCTGGTGCTGATGAGCGCGAGCGTCGATCTGTATGTACCGGCCATCGCACGGGCGCTGGGATTTCAGGAGTCGATCTGCACGGGCATCCGCTGGCGGGACGGCCGGCTCGACGGCCGGCTGAGCACACCGAACCGGCGCGGCGAGGAAAAGGCGCGCTGCCTGCGCCAGCTGCGCCGGCAGCACGACGGCGAAGCCTGGGCGTACGGCAACGGGGCGAGCGATCTGGCGCACCTGAAGCTCGTCGAGCACGGCGTGCTCGTCAACGGCTCGGCGCGGGCGCGGCGCGAGGCCGCCCGGGCGGGAATCGCCTGTACCGAATGGCGCTGACGGCCCCTCGGCACCACGCAGTCTCACCCGCCCGGCGAGCGCCCCGCAGACGCGGCGCGTGGCGTGTCGATCGATCCGGTCACATCGAGGTGCGGACCTGCCACAGCTCGGGGAAGAATTTCAGCTCCAGCGCCTTGGCGAGGTAGGACACCCCGCCGGTGCCGCCCGTGCCGGGCTTGTAGCCGATGATCCGCTCCACGGTCTTCATGTGGTGGAAGCGCCAGAGCTGGAACTTGTAGTCGAGATCGACCAGCCGCTCGGCGAGCTCATACAGATCCCAGTCCTTCTCGGCATTGTGATACACCCCGAGCCAGGCGCCGGCGACCGGCTTGCTCGGCTGGTACGGCTCGCGAAAGTCGCGGTTCACCCGGTCCTCGGGAATGCCGTAGCCGCGGCGGCTGAGCAGCCGCAGCGCCTCGTCGTACAGCGACGGCGCGGCGAGCGCCCGCTCGAGCTGTGCGTAGATGCGCGGATCGCGCCGGTGCACCTCGATCATTTCGGCATTCTTGTTGCCGAGCAGGAACTCGAGCATGCGGTACTGGAAGGACTGGAAGCCCGATGCGCGCCCGAGCGCGTTGCGGAATGCCGAGTAATCGAACGGCGTCATCGTGGAGAGCACCTCCCACGTCGAGAGCAGCTGCGATTGCACGCGGGAGATGCGCGTCAGCCGCTTGAACGAGGGATCGAGATCATCGCGCCGCACGCACTCGCGCACGCCCTCGAGCTCGTGCAGCATCAGGCGCATCCACAGCTCCGATGTCTGATGCACGACGATGAACATCATCTCGTCGTGCTCGAAGGACACGGGTTTCTGGGCATCGAGCAGCTTGTCGAGCTGCAGATACTCGCCGTAGGAGAGCGAGGCGCCGAGGTCCCAATGGATCGCCTCGCCGCTGAGATCGATCCGCTCGGAGCGCTCGTAGGGCGGTTTGCTCACGTCGCTTCGTCTCCGAACACCCACGGCGGCACGCTGCGCCAGCCCTCGAGCAGCTGCCGGTCGAGCGGCCGGTACTGCGGACAATGCGCCGCCACGCACTGCCAGAACAGCCGCGAGTGGTTCATATGGCGGGTATGGGCCAGCTCGTGGATCATCAGGTAGCGCACCACCGGGGCCGGTTGGAACAACAGGCAGCAGTTGAGGCTGATCGTTCCGCGCGCCGAGCA
>JAJYTX010000355.1:0-1660 GCA_021792815.1 Pseudomonadota bacterium | reverse complement strand
GGCCAGCCGCTCGGGGCGCGCTTCCGCGAGGAGGCCGGCATTCTGTTCCAGGCGACCGCGCTGCAGAACTTCCTCACGGTCCGCCAGAGCGTCGCGATGTTTCGCGGGCTCTACGGCCGCGGCCGCGACGTCGATGAGGTGCTGCGCCTGTGTTCCCTGGAGAAGCTCGCCCACCGCGACAACCGCAAGCTCTCGGGGGGGCAGCGGCAACGGCTCCTGCTCGCGGTCGCGCTGGTGAACGATCCGGCGGTCCTGTTCCTCGACGAGCCCACCACCGGGCTCGATCCGCAGGCCCGGCGCAATTTCTGGGAACTCGTGCAATCGATCAAGGCTCAGCGCAAGACGATCCTGCTCACCACGCACTACATGGAAGAGGCCGAGATCCTCTGCGACGAGATCGCCATCATGGACCGCGGCCGGCTCATCGCCCAGGGTCCTCCCCAGCGACTGCTGCGCGATCACTTCGCCGAGGTGCTGCTCGAGCTGCCCCGGCAGGCCTTCCCGCCCGAGGCCGGCCGGCTGCCGCTGCCGATCATCGAGGCCGCCGATCGGATCGAAATCACCACGGATGACCTGGACACGACGTTGCGCGCGCTGATCGATGCGCACGTGTCGCTGAAGCACCTGCGGATCCGGCCGGCCAACCTCGAAGACCTGTTTCTCGAGCTCACCGGCCGGGAGCTGCGCCCATGACACGCCGGCTGCTCGCCGTATGGCATGCCCGCAACCTGGAGTTCCTGCGCGACCGCGGGGCGCTGATGTTCACGATCATCCTGCCACTGTCGATCATCGTGGGCATGGGGCTCATCTTCGGCGGTCCGACGCGGCCGTTGTTCCAGGTGGGCGTGCTGAGTGCGCAGGGGCGCACGCTCTCCGATCCATTCCTGCGGACCCGTTACGTGCAGTTCGTTCCCATAGCCTCCCGAGCCGACGGCCTCGCTGAAGTCAGGCACCAGCACATCGACCTGCTGTTCGCGCCCGGCGATCCGCCGCGTTACTGGGTGAACACCGAGTCCCCCAAGGGCTACATCATCGAGAAGCTGCTGCTCGCCGCCGATCCCGCCGCCCATCGGCTGCCCGTGACCGGCCGGGCGGTGCGCTACGTCGATTGGCTGTTTCCCGGCATCCTGGCCATGAACCTCATGTTCAGCTGCCTGTTCGGCGTGGGCTACGTGGTATTGCGCTACCGCCAGAGCGGCTTTCTGAAGCGCCTGCACGCCACGCCGCTCACCGCCTTCGAGTTCCTCACGGCACAGGTGCTCTCGCGCCTGAGCATCATCCTGTTCATCACCGCGGCGCTGTACCTCGGGGTCGGCAGACTGATCGGCTTTCACGACACCGGCAGCATCGCGCTGCTGCTGTTGCTCACCGTGCTCGGCGCCCTGTCCATGATCGCACTCGGGCTGACGGTGGCGGCGCGATTCTCGAGCGAGGAGCTCGTCAACGGGCTGCTCAACCTGCTCACCTGGCCCATGATGCTGCTCTCCGGCGTGTGGTTCTCCCTTGCCGGCTCGCCGAAGTGGGTGCAACGGCTGGCGGACGTGCTGCCGCTGACGCAACTGTTGCACGCCGCCCGCGCGGTCATGCTCTACGGCGCCGGCTTCAGACAGATCGCGCCCAACCTCCTCTACCTGGGCGTGATCACCCTGGTGTTCCTCGC
>JAJYTX010000354.1 GCA_021792815.1 Pseudomonadota bacterium | reverse complement strand
GCGCTGCGCGCGATCGTTGATGTCGAGCGCCCGGGCACGATCGAGCTGCTCGCCGCGCAGCAGCGAGGTCTCGCCCGACGCATGCACCTCGGTCTTGCGCAGCATCTGCCGCACGATCACCTCGATATGCTTGTCGTTGATCTTCACGCCCTGCAGACGGTAAACGTCCTGGATCTCGCGCACCAGGTAGTTCGCCAGTGCCTCCACACCCTGCAACCGCAGGATATCGTGCGGGTTGGGCTCGCCGTCCGCGATCACCTCGCCGCGCTCGACCGTCTCGCCCTCGAAGACGTTGAGCTGACGCCATTTCGGGATCAGCTCCTCGTACTTGTCGCCGTCGTCGCTGGTGATGATGAGGCGGCGCTTGCCCTTGGTTTCCTTGCCGAAGCTGACCGTGCCGGATGTTTCGGCGAGAATCGCCTGGTCCTTCGGCTTGCGGGCTTCGAACAGATCCGCGACACGCGGCAGACCACCGGTGATGTCACGCGTCTTGGAGGACTCCTGCGGAATGCGCGCGATCACATCGCCGACCGACACCCGCGCGCCGTCCTCCAGCGCGACAAAGGCGCCCGCCGGCAGCGAGTACACCGCTGGAATCTCCGTGTTGGCGAAAGTGACTTCCCGGCCCTTGCTGTTCACCAGCTTGACGGTCGCGCGCAGATCCTTGCCACCACGCTGTTTGGTATCGAGCACCACGGTGCTGGAGAGGCCCGTGACCTCGTCCACCTGGGTGGTGACGGTGAGACCATCGATGAAGTCCTGGAATTTCACGAAGCCCGCCACTTCCGTCACCACGGGGTGAGTGTGCGGGTCCCACGTGGCGACCACCTGCCCGGCCGCCACCTGATCGCCTTCCTTGATGCTGATCATGGCGCCGTAGGGAATCTTGTAGCGCTCACGCTCGCGGCCGAAGTCATCGACCACACCGATCTCGCCCGAGCGCGACACGGCCACCAGGTGACCTTTCTCGTGCTGCACGGTCTTGATGCGATGGAAGCGGGCGGTGCCCTTGTTGCGCACCTCGACGCTGCTCGCGGCAGCCGCTCTCGAAGCCGCGCCGCCGATGTGGAAGGTGCGCATCGTCAGCTGCGTGCCCGGCTCGCCGATCGACTGCGCGGCGATGACGCCCACCGCCTCGCCGACACTGATCAACCGGCCGCGGGCGAGATCCCGCCCGTAACACTGCGCGCACACGCCATAGCGCGTCTGACAGGTGATCGGCGAGCGGACCTTGAGCTGATCGACGCCTTCGTGCTCGAGATCGCGCACGAGCTTCTCATCGATCAGTGTGCCGCGGCCGATCAGCACCTGTTCGGTACCCGGCTTGTGCACGTCATCGGCCAGCACCCGGCCCAGCACGCGCTCACCCAACGCCTCGACCACATCGCCGCCCTCAACGAGCGGCGTCATGGCCAGGCCGTTGATCGTGCCGCAATCATCTTCCGTCACCACCAGATCCTGGGCCACGTCGACCAGGCGGCGGGTGAGATAGCCGGAGTTGGCGGTCTTCAGCGCCGTATCGGCCAGACCCTTGCGGGCGCCGTGCGTGGAAATGAAGTACTGCAGAACGTTGAGTCCCTCACGGAAATTGGCCGTGATCGGGGTCTCGATGATCGAGCCGTCGGGCTTCGCCATCAGCCCGCGCATGCCGGCGAGCTGGCGGATCTGCGCTGCCGAGCCGCGCGCGCCGGAATCGGCCATCATGAAGATGGAATTGAAGGACTTCTGCCGGACGGACTGACCCTTCGAATCCCGGACTTCCTCGGCGCCGAGCTTTTCCATCATCGCCTTGGCCACCTGGTCGTTGGCCCGCGACCAGATGTCGACCACCTTGTTGTAGCGCTCGCCGTTGGTCACCAGGCCGGACGCGTACTGGTCCTGGATCTCCTTCACCTCCTGGTCGGCGCTGGCGATGATGCGCGGCTTCTGCTCCGGGATGACGATATCGTCGATGCCGAAGGACACACCGGCGCGCGTGGCGTAGTGGAAGCCCGTGTACATCAACTGGTCGGCGAAGATGACCGTTTCCTTCAACCCCAGAATGCGGTAGCACGCATTGATGGTCGCCGAGATGGCCTTTTTGGTCATGTCCTGGTTGATCAGATCGAAGGACAGCCCCTTCGGCAGGATCTCGACCAGCAGTGCCCGGCCCACCGTGGTGTCGACGACACGGGTCCGTTCCTGCGGGTCCGCCCCCGGCAGACGCTCCTTGATGCGCACACGGACCTTGGCCTGCAGCTCGACGGTGCGGGTTTCGTAGGCACGGTGCACCTCATGCACATCCGCGAACAGCGTGCCCTCGCCGAGCGCGCCGACGCGCTCGCGAGTCATGTAGTACAACCCCAACACCACGTCCTGCGACGGCACGATGATCGGATCGCCGTTGGCGGGCGACAGGATGTTGTTCGAGGCCATCATCAGGGCGCGCGCCTCGAGCTGCGCTTCCAGTGACAGCGGCACGTGCACCGCCATCTGGTCGCCGTCGAAATCGGCATTGAACGCCGTGCACACCAGCGGATGCAGCTGGATGGCCTTGCCCTCGACCAGCTGCGGCTCGAACGCCTGGATTCCGAGGCGGTGCAGCGTCGGGGCGCGGTTGAGCAGCACGGGATGCTCGCGGATGACCTCCTCGAGGATGTCCCACACTTCCGGCCCTTCGCGCTCGACCAGGCGCTTGGCGGCCTTGATGGTCGAGGCTTCTCCGCGCAGCTGCAGCTTGTGGAAGATGAACGGCTTGAACAGCTCGAGCGCCATCTTCTTCGGCAGGCCGCACTGGTGCAGCCGCAGCTGCGGACCCACGACGATGACGGAGCGCCCGGAATAATCGACGCGCTTGCCGAGCAGGTTCTGGCGGAAGCGCCCCTGCTTGCCCTTGATCATGTCGGCCAGCGACTTCAGTGGCCGCTTATTGGTACCGGTGATCGCGCGGCCCCGTCGGCCGTTGTCGAGCAATGCGTCGACGGCTTCCTGCAGCATGCGCTTCTCGTTGCGCACGATGATGTCGGGCGCATTGAGCTCGAGAAGGCGGCGCAGCCTGTTATTGCGGTTGATGACGCGCCGGTACAGATCATTGAGGTCGGAGGTGGCGAAGCGGCCGCCATCGAGCGGCACCAGCGGCCGCAGATCCGGCGGCAGCACCGGCAGCACCGTCATGACCATCCACTCGGGCTTGTTGCCCGATTCGATGAATGACTCGATGAGCTTCAGACGCTTGGACAGCCGCTTGAGCTTGGTCTCCGAGGAGGTCGCGCCCATTTCCTCGCGGACCCGGGCGAGTTCGGCCTGCAGGTCGATGCTGTGCAGCAGTTCGTGCACGGCCTCGGCACCCATACGGGCATCGAACTCGTCGCCGTGCTCCTCGATCGCCTCGAGGTACATCTCGTCGGTCAGCAGCTGCCCGCGCGTAAGCGGCGTCATGCCCGGGTCGATGACCACGAACGCCTCGAAATACAACACCCGCTCGATCTCGCGCAGCGTCATGTCGAGCATCAGACCGATACGCGAGGGCAGGGACTTCAGGAACCAGATATGTGCCACCGGGCTCGCGAGCTCGATGTGTCCCATGCGCTCGCGGCGCACCTTGGCCTGGGTGACCTCGACGCCACACTTCTCGCAGACCACGCCACGGTGCTTGAGGCGCTTGTACTTGCCGCACAGGCACTCGTAGTCCTTCACCGGCCCGAAGATCTTCGCGCAGAACAGCCCGTCGCGCTCCGGCTTGAAGGTGCGGTAGTTGATGGTCTCCGGTTTCTTGACCTCGCCATACGACCAGGCGCGGATCATCTCCGGCGAGGCGAGGCCTATCTTGATCGAATCGAACTGCTCGACCGGAGCGTTGGTCTTGAAAAACTTCAGAAGGTCTTTCATCGGGTGTTCTCCTCACGGCGTGCCGTGATCAGTCCTGCTCCAGTTCCATGTTGATGCCG
>JAJYTX010000353.1 GCA_021792815.1 Pseudomonadota bacterium | reverse complement strand
CGGCGATTTCCAGCAGCCGCTCGCGCGCCCCGGGCAGGCCGCTCAGCGCGCCGATGCACTCGCGCAGCGCGCTCCTGCCGGCGGGCGTCCCGAACGCCTCGCCGAGACGCCGATCGATCCTCTGGCGCCACTCGCCCTGTTCGGTGAGCACCAGCCGGACCAGCATTTTCCAGGCCGGGAGCGACGCCGCGGCAGCCTCCAGCGCCCCGACGCCGGGCAGCTGCGCCGCCTGCGCACGCACGCCGCTGTCGAGATGCGCGCACGTGTGCGCGAGGTGTTCGTCCACGAGGTGCGCGAGGCTCTGCGCGACGCGCCGGCTCAGGCTCTGTGGCGCGTGTCCGAGCAGATGCGGCAGCCAGTGGGCACGCTCCTTCAGCATCTCGGTCAGCATCCGCTCGACGTTGCCCCAGCGGTTGTCCAGACGCTCGAACCACAGACCGATGTCCGCCGAGCATGCCGGGTCATCCTGCGCGGCCAGCAGGGTCTCGCGCGCGGCGCGCCGGTACTGCTCCTCGGGACGGGCGCTGATCTGCAGAGCGCCGCCGGCGCGCGCGGCGAGCGGCAGGCGGTGCGCGAGGCGCAGGTTGAACGAGTCGATGGTCTGAATGCGCAGCCGGCCGGGATCGTGCTCCAGGCGCCAGCCGCGCTGCGCAGAGCGTTCGAGCACCGCGGCGGCGAGCGCGCGCAACGACTCGCCGGGGGCACCCTCGCCGGTGTGCCCGTTGAGCGCTCGCAGCACGCGCTCGCGCATCTCCGCGGCGGCACGGCGCGTGAAGGTGATCGCCAGAATGTCTTCCGGCTCATCGACCTCGGCGAGCAGGCGCAGCAGCCGCCGCGTCAGCACCGAGGTCTTGCCGGATCCGGCTGGCGCCTGCAGTGCGATCGAGGCACCCGGATCGGTCGCCTGCTCGCGGGCCGGCTCGTCATCGGCATCGGCGGGTACCGCGCCGGGCACTGGGAGGCTGAGGCGGGTCACGCGTCCGGTTCCGGCGGCAGATCAGCCGTATCGGCCGGTACACCCTCTGCGATGCGGCACAGGCTCTCGAGCGGGCAATACTCGCAGGCCCCGGGCTTTGGATCGACCGGCGCCTGCCCTGCCACAAAGTCCCGTGCCAGGCGCTCGATGCGCTCGCGCCACGCGCGCACCTGCGCCTCCCAGGGCTCCTCGGTGCGCGGGGGCGCTTTCACCGCGGCGACTCCGGGCAGCAGACCCGCCTCAGCGCCGATGCCCTGGAAGCGCACCTCGCGGGCCGTGACATGGACCGTGGCCAGGGCGACGACGGGCTCGCTCACAGCGCTCAGGTACGTCAGCAGCTGCGGATGCGAGGGACGCTCGCCATACCAGTCGGCGCTCACCGGACGGCCGCTCTTGTAATCGAGGATGGCGAGGCCGCCGTCCTCGAGGGCATCGATGCGGTCCAGGCGCACGCGCAGACCGATCCCGGCAAGATCGATGCGCCGCTCGTACTCGGTGTGCTGCACGCGAAACGCGGGCCGCGTCCGCTCGAGATCCAGCAGTTGGCGCACCAGCCGCTCGGTGCGCCGGCTCTCACGCGCGAGCGCCGCTGGCGGGACCGATGCGCCCGCTCCGGCGAGCACCTCGGCGAACGCCTGGGCGAGACTGTCGCGGATGTGCGCATCGAGGGCCGGCGGCGCCAGCTGCTCGAGCGCGCGCGAGTCCCCAAGCGTGCGCCACAACCGCTGCAGGGCCGCATGCAGCAGCCGGCCGCGCAGATCGCTCGGCACCCCCGGTTCGCTCGGGGCGAGCTCGGTGCAGCCGAGACGCAGTTCGGCATACGCCCGGAAGGGACACTGATTCTGCAGCTCCAGACTGCGGCTGCCCCCGGGCAGCGGCTCGCGCACATCCCAGGGCAGTCCCGCGTCCCGCCAGGGCTCGAGCAGGCCTGGCCGATGCACACGGGAGGCGAGCCAGACCCTCCCGAGCTCCGCGTCCGGCGCCGGCACGGCCTGCGCCACCGGCCAGCGCGCCAGCAGCGGGCTCGGCAGCAGGTCGAGATCGTCACTTCGCCGCGGCGCTGACAGCACCTGCTCCGGAGCCGCCGCGCGCCAGGCGGCGAGCAACCGGTGCGCTTCGGCGAGCCGCCCGCCGGCCGACGCACCCGGCCAGCCCGCGGCGAGCTGCGCGGCGAGCGGCACGAACGGATCGGGCGCCGGCGGCTGCGGCAGGGCTTCCGCGTGCAGTCCCGCGACCCACAGCGCGTCATAACGCACCACCGGATTGGCGAGGGCCGCGGTGAGCGTCACGGCACCGTCCTCCTCGGCCGGATGATACGAGACCTGCATCGCCAGTGCCCCGAGCCGCTGCCAGGCCGCGCCCGGCTCGAGCGCCCCGAGCACCGATGACAACTGACCGAACTCGTCCAACAGTTCATGGAAGCGCAGCAGGGTCTGCTGCTCGGCGCTCGACAGAGCCGCCGCTCCCGGCCATCCGAACGCCCCGAGCGCGCTGCGGAAGCGTTCCGACCATTCCCGGGGCGAGCCCCGATCCGGGCGCAGCGCCGATTCGGCCTGTTCGATCCGCTGCGCGCACGGGCGCGCGGCCGCCTCGAGCGGGCCTGGCGCGGCCCGCAGTGCCGCGAGCAGTTCCCGGCGATCGAGCCGTCCCTGAGCGTGCTCGCGCAGCCACAGCTCGAGCCGCGCCCTCCCCTCGAGGGACGGCACGCTCCAGAACGGCGCGAGCAGCCACTGCCCGAGCCGCTCCACCTCGAGGGTCTCGCCGCACAGCAGTCCCAGGGTTTCGAGGGCGTGGGCCACCGCGGGCAGGCGCGAGAGCGCCCCACCGCCTTCCACCGTGACGAGCGCGCCCGTGCGCGGTACCGCCTCGAATCCCGCGCCCGGATCGATGGCCTGGCGGATCAGGGCCGCGAGCCGCTCGCGCCGGCCGTCGGGTCCCGGCAGTACGATCAGCAGGCGCTCCTGCGGCTGGCGCTGCAGACGCAGCCGGCACCACTCGGCGATGCGATCGAGCTCCTCGATCTCATCGGCGGGCCTTTCCACGCGAGGCGGGCGCAGCGGGTCCGCGGCGCCCGCCGGCCACCGGGTGGCCCGCCCACGGTCCTCGCGGGCGGCACTGACGGCGCGCAGCAGCGGCGAGGCACTCAGAAACCCGGCCCAAAGCAGCGTCCGCGCGTCCCCGAGGACCCCGATGCGCGGCAGGACCGAGGCCAGTGAGGCCGCGCCCAGGTCCCGCGCGCGGGCCTGCACGGCACGATGCACCTCGATCCACAGCGCCGTCTCGGTTCCCGGCAGGGCACTCACGGCATCGGGATCGAGCTGCAACTCCAGGGCAAGACGGCTGGCGCGGCGCAGGTCCTCGGCGAGCGCTGCGCGGTTGACGAGCTCGAGATGTCCAGCCGCCTCGGCCGTACCGTCCTGCCACAGCAGCCACTCCTCGGCGGGCGACAACAGCCTCGGCAGGCGCCGTGCGGCAGCATCGTCCCCGGCGGTGACCGAGCGTGTGATTTCCCGGGTCAGCCAGCCCTCGAGGGGCAGGACATCCGGAGTCAGCCAGACCCGCAAACCCCGTGCGAGCTGGGCAGCGGCATACGCCAGGCTGAGGGCATGCGCACGCTGCCGGGACGGCACCACCACCGTGCCACCCGCCTCGATCACCTCGCCGAGATGGGACGGAATACTTATCAAATCAATGTATTATAAATATACTTTAAAGTGAATACTTGAAACAGTTCAGCGGAATCGGGCGGTCGCATCGAGCACCGTATGACCCGGGGGAGTCTGAGTGGCGGCATAGCTGGCGAGCAGGTCCTCGATTCGCGCGAAGACGTCCTGCAGCGTGGCGCTGTCGGGCAGGCTCGTCACCCGGAAGTGATTCCGGTACGGCACGTTGAAACTGACTCCGGGGGCGACGAGCACGTGTTTCTGCTCCAGCAGGTCGAGCGCGAAACGCTG
>JAJYTX010000352.1 GCA_021792815.1 Pseudomonadota bacterium | reverse complement strand
CTGATGCACGCGCCGGGCGATGCTCATCACGTTCAGCGCCGAGGCTTCTCCCTTGATCGTGTGCAGTTCGCGCGCCAGTCCGGCGAGTTTGCGGCGGAACTCGGCATCGGTGCGCGCCGGCTCCCTCAGGATGGTGTTGACGTGTTTCAGCCCGGCGGCCGCGCTGTCGAGGAACGCGCTCACCTGCAGCGGGTCGGCCTGCAGCATGCCGAGCATCATGTCGAGCTGGGAATGGGCGTTTTCCTGGGCTTCCTGCAGCTCCCTGGCGAGCAGCACGCTCGAGGTGATGTCGCCGACGGCGCACAGGACGTGCTTGACGCCCTGTGGGCCCGACACGCGATGGAATTCGAACTGCAGATAGCGCGTCTCCCTGCCGCCGCGCCCGTTGTCCATGCTGACTTCGAGCTGTCCCAGCGGGTTGATGCTCTTCATCAGGTTCTCGCGCGCCCGTTCGCCCCAGAGCAGCCGGATGTACTTCACGGCGGTGGCGAGCGTCTCGGCAGACACCCTGTCCCGCAGCAACTCCTCGAAGGCGAGTCCCGCGAAATCGTTGCGTCCGAACAGGCGTGTCAGCGCCTCCGACCAGACCGCGCCGATCCGGTAGTCGGCGTCGAGCAGAAAGAAGCCTTCGCGCACGGTTTTCAGGATATCGCGGGTCTGTTCCTGGGCTTCACGCGCCGCCCGCTCGTGCCGGGTGCGCGCGATCTGCAGATACAGCGCCGCCGCCGCCAGCCCGAGC
The DNA here is from genome assembly GCA_021792815.1 of Pseudomonadota bacterium. The sequence goes on along the minus strand of JAJYTX010000352.1, from coordinate 3,210 downwards.
ACCGTCAGCACGCCGGCGAGCAGCAGCGTGCGCAGGCGCGCGGCCGCCGCGGCGGTGCGCGCCTGCAACGCGGCCGCCAGCGCGGCGAGCCTCCCGTGCAGCTCTCGGGCGTGCTCCTGGGCGAACAGCTGCGCCCGGCGCACCTGGGCGTCATAAGCCCGGCCGGCCGCCGACAGCGAGCTGCCGGTGTCGGTGTCGTCATAGGGCTCCGCGGAGAAGGCGAGCACCGGCGCGAGCAGCGGACGATAGGCCCGCCACAGCCGCCCGACCCGGCGCATCGCCGCCGGATCGAGGCCGCGGCGACGCTCGATCACGGCGAGCGCCTGGTTGAATTTGTGTATCGTGGCGCCGAGCTCGGCGTGGACGTGGCCCGTGTACTCCAGGGTATCGAGCTGTCCGCGCAGCGCGGCGAGCTGCTGGGCGATGACCGCCGGATAGGTCTGCAGGGCGCTGGTCGCCTGCAGCACCCCGAGGCTGGAGCGGATCTGCGTGGCCAGCCTGAATCCGGCGATGAGCACCAGCGCCATCACGGTCACGACCGCCGCGGCGGCGCCGGCGGCGAGGAATCTGCGGCTTCGGTCTGCGCCTGGGAGTTGCATGGGGAGCCTTGCCTGCTTCTGACCTAATTCGGCAGCTCGAACCGGATGAGCGTGCGGACCGGCACTTCGACCGGCCGGCCGTGGAATCTCACCGGCTTGTAGCGCCATGAGCGGATCGCATCGAGCGCGGAGCGGTTGAACACGTCGGCGGGCCTCGAGGCGGTCACGCGCAGCTCGCGGGGGATACCGTTGCGGTCGACGACGTACTGCACGGTGACGCGGCCGGAGATTCGCCGCGAGAGTGCATAGTCAGGGTATGACGGGGTTACGTAGCGCAGCCGCACGAGGTGCGCGGCGAGCCGATCGAGCTCGGCGGCCGTGGGCTGCCGGGCCGCGCGCAGCGAGATCCGGACCCGGCCGGTGGCCGAGCCGATCTCGGCCGCCGTGGCGCCCCACTGGAGGGCCTGGGCCAGGTCCGCCTGGGCCGCGGCGGCCTCGCCGGCGCGCGCGGCGCTTTCTGCGCGCGTGAGCAGTGCGGAGGCGAGTGCGTGGCGCGCGCGCTCGAGGGCGGTGAGGGTGGCGCCGGCCGGATGCAGGGTCTCGGCGGCCTGCAGCTCAGATGCCGCGCTGTCTGCGGCCGGCTGAGTGAGCGCGCCGCTTCGGATGCGGGCGCGGGCCGATGCCAGGAGCGCATTGACCCTGGCTTGGGCGACGCCGGCCTGCTCGGCTGCGAGCTGCCGCTGAAAGGTGGCGAGGTCGCTCGGGGAGGCCCCGTCGGCCTGGGCCGCGGCCAGCCAGTGGTGGGCCTCGGTGGGATGGCCGGCCAGCGCATCCTGGCGGGCCTTGGCGAGCAGCGCATCGGTCAAGGCCCGTGTGGCGCGCCGCGTCGCGGCTGAGGCGGGCGCCAGCGCGCGCAGCTGCGCGAGCTGCGCCTGCGCGCCGGACGGCCCGGTGAGATCGTCCGCACGGATGCTGTTGGCGAGCGCGGCCGCGAGGCTGTCGGTCTGCTGACTCTGGCGCAGCTGTGCCAGGCTCGCCTGCCAGCTGCGCAGCTGCGCCGGCGCGACCCCCGCCTGGGAGGCCTGGGCGAGCAGCGCCGCGGCCTGTCCCGGATGCCCGCCGGCGAGCGCCTGGGAGATCTCGGCCTCGATCAGCTGGCGCTGCAGCGCCGCGCGGCGCGGGTCGGCGGGCCGGGCCACCTGCAACGTGGCGAGTGCCAGCGCCGCCAGCGGCAATTGCCCACGGTGCATCGCATCATGGAACCGCGAGATCAACACATTGCCGACTCGCCGCAGTCCGTCCAGCGCTTCGCCGTTGGTGGGATCGACGGCCAGCACCGAGCGGTAATACACCAGTGCGTTGGCGCCCTTCGGCGCGGTGAAATGTCTCTCGAACATGGCGCGGCGCGCCCGATCCAACAGATCGTCGACGCGCCCCTGCACGATCGAGGTGTCCACCCCGGGTTGCGCGCCCGGGGCCACGTGTGCAGCGGCCCTGCGGGCGGGGGAACCTGCCGGTGCGCCCACCCGGCCGTGCACCAGGTACCAGGCCGCGCCGGCGGCGGCGGCGATCAGGACGGCAGCGATGACTGTGCGGGGCGTGCGGCGGCGTGTCGCCGAACCGGCGGGCGGGGAGGAAGGCTCGAGGCGTTGCGGGCTTCGGGAATACGCCGCGGGCCGCGCGGGCAGCGGCCGTTTGCTGACTGCGGCGGGGGTGTCCGCGGGGTCTGTGGGGTCGGTCCGATCGGCCTGCTCGAGCGCCGCGTCCAGCACGGCGGCGGTTTTGGCGGAGTCCACCGGTACGGTGAGGACTGCGAACACCTTCGTGCCCTTGAGCGTGGCGGCGGTCTCGCTTTCCGTCTGCGCTTCGGCGAAGACCACGATGGTGGCCCCCGGGAGCTGCTCGGCGGCACGCGCGACATTGGCTTGTACGTCGCCGGTGTCCCGCGCATCGATCGCGAGCAGCCGCTTGTGCCGTGCAGGGCCCAACTGCTCGATCGCGGTCGCGATCGAGTCGGCCGGGTGAACGCTCGCCCGCCCGCCGAGCACCTCGCCGAGCTCGAGCAGGAAATCATCCCGGACGGTGAGTGCCGCCAGATCGGCCGGATGCCGCGCGGCCGGTGCGGTTGCCGATCCGGGCGCAGCGGCGGGATCTTCACAGGCTATCGATGCTGGATTGGCCACAACCGGTCCCCATGTTCTTCTCGAGCGCGCTCGCGCGCCGCCCGTGCCGGCCCGGCGCCGCTGACTTCCGGCGCAGGCCAGGAGTGCGGCACTTGTTTTCATGTAACAGGCTGTGGCCGCGGCGCGCAGTGTCGCCGTTCACATTTCGATCGGGTGGACAGGCCCCATGCTCCGGAATCGGATCCGGCGCTCACTTCAGGTGAGCCGCTGAGGCTGGCGTGAATCCCAAGCAGCTTATCGCAAAGTTGCCGCGAGGGGTAATCTCGACTTCCCGGGCGGCGGGACTGATGATGGTCACGGAAAGACGGTCCGCGGCGGCTCCGTCACCCCTGCACGCGATGCGCCATCGTCGCGTGGCTCGCCCGGCGAGCGGGCGGAACGCCGCGGCGCGCGGTACCGGAACGAATTACCGTGGCGGCCGTCTCAATTGAAGCAGGGCAGCGGGATCGGGAGTCTGGCAGCCGTGGCGCCGCACGAGGCGTTGGATG
>JAJYTX010000351.1 GCA_021792815.1 Pseudomonadota bacterium | reverse complement strand
AACAGACACTCGAGCGCACCATGGCGATCATGGCGGCGGTCGGGCAGCAGCCGGTGCGCGTGAACAAGGATATCCCGGGCTTCATCGGCAACCGCCTGCAGCATGCGCTGAAGCGTGAAGCCATCGCCCTGGTGCAGGCCGGCGTCTGCGATGCGGAGACCGTCGATACCGTGGTCAAGGCGAGTTTCGGCGCGAGGCTCGGCATCATGGGGCCGCTCGAGCAGTCCGATCTCGTCGGTCTCAATCTGACGCTGGCGATCCACGAGGTGATCCTGCCGGATCTCGACACCAGCCGCGCGCCGCAGAAGCTGCTGGTGGATCTGGTCGCCGCGGGTCATACCGGGGTCACGACCGGGGAGGGCTTCCGCAAGTGGACACCCGAGAGCCGCACGGAGCTGCAGACACGTCTCGACCGCACCCTGGGCGGCAAGAAAGCCGGCCGCTCATGAGCGCCGTCACGCCATCGCCGGCGGTCGCCTCTGGCACGGGCGCGGGCCGCGCGCGTTCGGGCGACCTGCCGCTCGGCGTGATGGTGTACGAGAACAGTGAAGAAGCCGACAACGTGCTGGCTCAGGTGGCCGGCGTACTGGCCGTGGAAGGCTATCGTCTCGGCGGTGTCGTGCAGTCGAGCGTGCACCGCCCGGGCCGGCGCAAATGCGACATGTATCTGCGCAACCTGCTGAGCGGCGAGCAGGTGCTGATCTCCCTGCACCGCGGCAACGAGGCGCGCGGCTGCCGGCTCGACCCCGATGCGTTCGCGCGCGTCAGCCTGTGGGGCGAGCAGGCACTCGCCGGCGGCGTGGATCTGCTGGTGGTCAACAAGTTCGGCAAGGAGGAAGCGCAAGGCCGTGGTCTGCGCTCCCTGATCGCCGAGGCCCTGATCGCGGGCATCCCGGTGATGCTGGGTGTGTCCCGCCTCAACCTCCCGGACTTCGAGGCGTTTGCAGGCGAGGCAGTCCAGCGCCTGCCGCCGCAGCCCGAGGCCATCCTGACGTGGTGTCGGGCGGCCGTCCGCCGCGCATCGGCCGGTTCCTACTCCTGAGGGACTGCCAGCCTCACGGCTCGGGCCGCCGGATCAGCATGAGGGCATCGAGCGCCATCAGTCCCTGACCGGCGGGATAGGCGATGACCGGGTTCAGGTCGATTTCGCGGATCGAGGGATCGCTGGCGAGTACCTGCCCGAGGCGCGCGATCAGATCGGCCAGCGCCTGCACGTCGAGCGGCGGCGAACCGCGGTAGCCGTTGAGCAGCGGTGCGCACTTCAGTTGACCGAGCGTGGCCAGGATCGATGCCTCGCTCTGACCCGGCAGAATCAGCCGCGCATCCTTCCACAGTTCCGCCTGCACACCGCCCAGGCCGGCGAGCACCACCGCGCCCCAGTCGGGGTCGTTGCGTCCCCCGACGATCAGTTCCAGGCCGGGCGGGGCCATGGCCTCCAGCAATACGCCGTCGAGCCGCAGATCCGACTGGTGTCGGGCGAGATCGGCGTGGAGCTTGCGCCACCCTGAGGCGAGCGCATCCCGGTCGCGCAGACCGAGTACCACGCCGCCGGCGTCGCTCTTGTGTGAGAGCGCCGCCGATTGCGCCTTCAACGCCAGCGGATAACCCAGGGTATCGGCGGTCTCGACGGCTTCCTCCAGCGTGCGCACCAGCCGTCCCGGGGGGAACGGAATGCCGAGCGGGCGGAGGAAGTCCTTGGCCCGATACTCGGGAATCACCCCCGAGGGCAATGGGGAATCGGCGAGCACGAGCGGGCTGCTCGCTTCGAGCACGGTGCGCGAGGCGGCCGCCGACAGTCGTGCGATCGCCCGGATGGCGCGTTCGGGGGACGGAAAATAGGGTACGCCCAGGGCGCGCAGCGCCTCGACATGTTGCGCCGGCACCGGCGCGCCCTCGTCGAGTCCGGCCAGCACGATCAGCGGCGCCGACTGCACCTCGCGCAAAGCCTGGAGGATGGCGGGGAATTTCCGCTCGCAGGTGGCCGGATCGGTCTGGATGATACCGAGGATGATCGCCCCGATGCGCGCATCCGCCGCCAGCGCCAGCAGCGTGCGCCGGTACAGATCCGGATCGACCAGTCCCTGGGCGGTCAGGTCGAGCGGGTTGCTGACCGGAACGAACGCCGGTATGGCAGCGCGCAGCGCCGGCGCGTTGCCGTCGTCCAGCCTCGGCAGGGGCAGGTCCACCTGCTCGCACAGATCGAGCGTCAGGGCCTTGAAGGCGCCCGACTCGGCGACCACCGCCGCTCCGGGCCGGCTCGGTGCCCGGGTGCGCAGCGCAATCTCGAGAACGTCGCCGAGTTCCTCCAGGGTCTCGACCGTGACGATGCCTTCCGCCTCGACCTTCGTCCTCATCAGCGCATAGTCCCCGGCCAGGGCGCCGGTATGGGTCGCGGCCGATTCGCGCGCCGCGCTGCTGCGGCCCGGATGCAGCAGCACGAGCCGCTTACCCGCCTCCCGGGCGCGTCGGCCCAGCGACAGCATGTGCCGAGGGCGTCGGAACTGCTCGACGATCAGACCGATGACCGGCGTCTGCGATTCGCCGAGGAGGTACTCGATGAAGTCCTCGACGCCGCTCGCGGCCTCGTTGCCGGTCGAGATGGAATAGGACACGCCGAGATTGCGGCTGACGAGCATGGTGCCGAGCACACAGGCCATCGCACCGCTCTGACTCACGATCCCGATCCCCGGCCGGTCGTCGAGCGGTGTGCGCGAGGTCTCGACGAAGGTGAGTGCGACCCCGTCGACGTGGTTCACGAAACCGAGGCAGTTCGGCCCCTCGATGAGCATGCCGTGCTCGGCGGCGATCGCAGTGATCTCGCGCTGTTCGGCTCGGCCGACCTCGCCGCCTTCGGCAAAACCGGCCGAGAAGATTACCGCCGCCCCGACGTCGCGCCGCGCCAGGCCCGTCACGGCCTCGAGCACTCCGGCCCGGGGGATGGCGAGCACCGCCGCATCGACTCCGGGCGGCAGATCCTCGATGCGCTTCAGGCACGGGCGGCCGTCGATCTCCGCGCGGTTGGGATTGATGAGGTGAATGTCCCCTCGATATCCCAGCCGCAGCAGGTTCGCGAGCACCGAAGCGCCCAAGGCGCCCGGGCTCGCCGAGGCGCCGACGATCGCGACCGACCGCGGCCGCAGCAGCCGCTCGATTCCCTTGGGATCCACGCGCGGGCCCGCGGCTTCACGCCTTGCCGGAGTGCCGGCGGGACTTGTCATAGGCGCTGAGGCCGGGTTTGAACGATTTCTCGTCGATGAACTGATGGATCCCTTCCTTGCGGCCATCGTTGTCGAAGAAGTTGGCGGCTTCCTGGGCGCGCACCAGGTAGTCCTCGGCATTCTCGTAGGTCATCTCGCCCACGCGGCGCAGGGCGTCCTTGGTCGCCTTCAAGGCGATCGGATTCTTCTGCAGCAGGGTCTGGGCCACCGCCGTCACGCGCGCCTCGAGCTTCTCGCGCGGCACGGCTTCGTTCACCAGGCCCCACTCGGCCGCCGTGCGCCCATCGATGTTCTCGCCCATCAGGGCGAGGTACATGGCGCGACGGAAGCTGAGCAGCTCACGCACCACCTTGCTGGCCCCACCGCCGGGCAGAATGCCCCAATTGATCTCCGAGAGGCCGAACTGCGCTTCTTCGGCGGCGAACGCGAGGTCGCACGCGAACAGAGGTCCGTAGGCGCCACCGAAGCACCAGCCGTTCACCATGGCGATCGTCGGCTTCTGGTACCACCGCAGGCGCCGCCACCAGCTGTAGGCCTCCCGCTGCGCCTGGCGCACGGCGCCGAGTCCCTTGGCCTCCGTCTCGCGGAAATACTCCTTGAGATCCATGCCCGCCGACCAGGACGTGCCTTCCCCGGTCAGCACGAGTACGCCGACATCGTCCCGATACTCCAGCTCGTCGAGCACACGCATCATCTGCCGGTTGAGCCTGGGGCTCATGCAGTTGCGCTTCTCGGGCC
>JAJYTX010000350.1 GCA_021792815.1 Pseudomonadota bacterium | reverse complement strand
GCCATCGAGGCCAGCACGATCGTCAGTCTTCGGCGCATCACGTTCTTTGCCACGCTGCCTGTCCTCTGATCCCGAAGCGAGTCACGGCGTGGAGAGCGGCCAATCCGGGGACCGCCCGATCCCGGCCGCGCACACCCGCAAGGGAATGGGAAATGAAATGATTGAGAGTGATTTTACGCCGGGGGCGCGAATCCCTCATTCGATCCGGCGCGCCCTGACCGGCCCGGGTCGCAGGCCGGACGCTCGCTGCCGGGAAGGAGGGGACTCGGGCCCGCCCGGTACCTCAGAGCGGGCGCAGGGCCGATCGGGCCTGCTGCCGGCGTTCGATTTCCGCGAAGAAGGACTTCAGGAGGAAGGAGGTCGCCTGCACGCGGCCGCCGAGCGGGAAACGCGCCACGGTGAAACCGCCGTCACCGAGCGGCACCGCGAAACCGACCTGCGCGGCATGGGTGATGCTCTGCTCGAGCTTTCTGCCGTTCATGAGCACCATGCCATAGGCCCCACGGCCCAGCGCCCCGACGCAGAAGATGGCGATGGGATTCGCGCCGCTGCGGGAGTCGGCGAGGACCGGGTAGACGTCCCCGAAACGGCACGGGGTCCGAACGGTGAGCAACCAGCGACAGGAGGCCGACCGGTAGTTGCAGAATTCCCCGAACACTTCGCCCTGACCGTTCACGGTCGCCGCATAAGCGTTCCGGCCGTCGGCGGAGGTGGCGACCAGCCAGTGACCGAATGTCTGCGAAGCCGCCGAGGCATGCCCGGCAGCGGCCAGGAACAGCGCTGCGAGCAGGCGGCCGTACATTCTTCTCATGGGTGCGCTCCATTCCATCATGGGGGTCGCGATCAGGCGGCCCTCTGTCTGTCGCCGCTCCCGGCGGCGGACCGGGGCGGACGAATTTCGAATTTTGTGAATTTACTCCTTGCGCTCGAGCGCGCCAATGCGGTAGCGGACATAATGCGGGGATTTCGCCACACCGGTGGGTGGGCAGCGGACACCCGGCGGCTCAGCCCCCGCCCTGTGGTTGCAGCAGGGCCATCACCCCGGTCGCCGTCGCCGCGACCTCACCGCTCGCCTCGTATGCCAAGCTCGCTTGCGCAAAGGCCAGTCGCGTCCCCATGCGCTGCAGGCGGCCATGGGCGAGATAGGATTCCGCGCGGACCGGCCGCAACAAGTTGACCGAAAACGACGCCGTGGCATGCGTGTGACCCAGCTCGAGGCGGGTCAGAACCGCAAGCGCCAGGGCAAAATCCAGCATGCTGGCCACGATGCCGCCCTGCACGGCTCCGTTTCCCTGCAGAAACTGTGCTCCGGGCTCGAATCCCAGCGTCACGGCACCCTCGTGCGCATCGGCCGAGAGCAGACGCATCCGCAGCGAGCACGCCAGGGGATTGGCGTCAAACGGCCGCGGCGCCCGGTCGCCGGCCAGAAATTCACGGATCAGGACGTGGTCGGGATTGAGCGGGTTGGAACGGTTCATAGGGTGTGCACAGCCTTCTTGTTTAAATTCTAGCCCGCGTGCTCACCGGTTCCCCTGCCGCGAGCGACAGATCTTTTCGCCACCGCCCGGGCAGCGGCGGCAGACCGGTCTCGAGCCGCGCCGGCCCCGCCATCGAGCGGCGCGGGAACGAAGCCGGCCCCGCCCTCAGGCCGGACTCGGCTCGAGCCCGGTGCGTCGACGGGCCAGATACTCCCCGACCGGCACACGCTCGACGATGCGTCCGGCGGCCATCACCCCCACCTCGTCCACGAGCTGCTCGAGGCCACTCAGATCGTGAGTGATCAGCAGCACCGTCCGCTGCTGCGCTGCCGCATCGAGCGCAGTGTACAGGTCACGGGCGGTCCGCGCATCCAGGCCCTCCGTCGGCTCATCGAGCACCAGGACCGGTGCATCCTGCAGCAACGCGCGGGCAATGACGATACGCCGGGCCTCTCCCCCCGAGATCAGCCCGCCGGCCTCGCCGAGCACGGTGTCATACCCGTCGGGCAACGAGGCCACGAACCGCTCCAGCTGCGCCAGTCGGACGGCGTGCTCGATCCGCTCGGCATCGGCCTCAGGCGCGGCCAACAGCAGATTGTCGAGCAGCGACAGGTTGAACAGCACGGTCTGCTGTCCGATGACCGCGATTCGCCGGCGCAGGGCGTCCCCCTGCAGTGCCTGCAGCGGCTGGCCCCCGAACAGGATCCGCCCCTTCTGCAGCGGGTACAGCTTCAGCAGCGCCGCGAGCAGCGAGCTCTTGCCTGCCCCCGAGGCGCCGACCACGGCCAGGCGTGCGCCGGCGCCCAGCCGCAGATCAACGCCATCGAGCGCCAACGGCGCCTCTTCGGCATAGCGCAGGCAGACGTCCTCGAACACGATGTCCGGTGCACGCGGCAGCGGCGCACAGTCCTCGGGCTCGACGAAGGCCGGCGGTGTATCGGCGAGTTCGAACACGCGGGCGGCGGCCGCGAGCGTTGCCCGCCATGGCGCCAGCGCCTCGGTGAGCGGCGCGATCACCTCGAACGTGGCCGGCGTCAGCAGCGCCAGCATCACCAGCAGCGGCGGCGCCAGGGCAGCGCGCCGCACCGCCGCCAGTCCAAACAGCACAAAGGCGAGGAGCGTCAGCTGCGCGAAAAGCCCGACGCAGCCGCCGGTCAGCGCCTGCAGCCGCTCGATACGGCCCCGGCGCGCATCCAAACGGGCCGCGAGCGCATCGATGCGGGCCGTGTGCGCCGCGACGCCTCCCCAGGCAAGCAGCTCCGCATGCCCACGCAGCGCATCGAGCAGCAGACCGCGCAGCTGCGCCGCCTCGCGCACCGCGCATGCGGCGTCGTGCGCCGCGCGGCGTTGCGTCCAGGCCGGCAGCAACACCCCCGCAGACAGCGCGCCGAGCAGCACAACCGAGGCAGCCGCGGGCAGCACGCTGAGGTAGATGAGCAGCGCTGCCCCGACACTCAGCGCCGCGACTCCCGCCGGCACCAGCACCGCCAGATAGAAATGCTCCAGCGCATCGATGTCAGCGCGCAGCCGGGCGAACAGCTCGGCGCTGCGCAGCGCCGACAGGCGTGCGGGCGCCAGCGGAATCAATCGCCGGAACAGCCACGCGCGCAATCCCGTCAGCGCGCGCAGCGCCGCCTCGTGTGTGACCAGACGCTCGGCGTAGCGGCCACCGCTGCGCAGGATGGCAAAGGCGCGGATCGCCGCGGCGGGAGTGAAATAATTGATGAGCACGCCGCCGGCCCCGGCGAGCGCCATGGCGGCGATGAACCAGCCGGAAACGGCCATCAGGCCGGTCGCCGCGAGCGCCGTGAGCAGCGCAAGCGCTGCGCCACCGGCCATCCAGCCGCGGTAAGGGGACATCAGGCGCAGCAGACGGCGCGCCACGGGCAGCCACGGTGAGGTGCCCGGCACTTCCCGAGCCTCGCCCCTGCGATGAGCGCTCGGGAACGCCTGCGGCCCCGCTGCCGGCCCGTCGGTCATGACCGTTGCGCCTGCAGCAGCGCGGCGTAGGCGCCGTGCGAGCGCTCGAGCTCGAGGGGCACGCCCTGCTCGATCACCCGGCCGTCGCCGAGCACGGCCACCCAGTCGGCGAGGCGCGCCACACTCAGCCGGTGGGCCACGACCAGCACGATACGCGTGGCGGCGGCTTCGTGGATGACGGTCTGAACAGCGCGGGCGCTGTCGGGATCCAGATGCGCGGTCGGCTCGTCGAGCAGCCAGACCCGCGCCTGCTCGCGCAGCAGCACGCGCGCCAGGGCGAGGCGCTGCAGCTCGCCGCCGGAAAGGCCCGCTCCGCGCTCACCGAGCGGCGTCTCCCAGCCTTTCGGCAGGCGCGCCACCACGGACGCGAGGCCGCTGCCTTCGCCGGCCCGCCGCAGCGCGCCGCTGTCGGCATCCGGAGCGGCGAGCAGCAGATTGTCACGCACGGTGCCCTCGAACACATGCGCCTGCTGCGGTGCCCAGGCGACACATTCGCGCCACTGGGCCGGGTCGAGTGCCGCCAGGTCGACGCCATCGACCCGGATG
>JAJYTX010000349.1 GCA_021792815.1 Pseudomonadota bacterium | reverse complement strand
GTCAGCAACGGATCAATCTGTGTCGCAAGCAAATGCTGTAAGCAGAGTGCAGGAAAGCCTCGACGCTCTCAATGATGGCGTCAGAATCTCGCGCAAGCTGCCTGTTGCGATTGATCCAAGCGAAATAGGGGTAACCGCACGATTTGCTCAAAATCGTACGCTAAGCGCCGGTTCGTTCAGTGCGTAGCTATGCGGCCGATCTGCGGTGCGCCGCCACGATGCGCGACACGGTCGGCTGACTGATGTTGTAGAGCCGTGCCATGTCGGCGCCGGACTTGCGACCGGTGATGACGCTTTCAGCGATCTCCCGCCGCTTGGCGGCGTCCAGCTTGCGGCGCCGGCCGCCGATGCGGCCTTCCGCCCGTGCCGCGGCGAGGCCGGCCGAGGTGCGCTCGCGGATCATGGCGCGCTCGAACTCGGCGAAGCTGCCGATCATCTGCATCATCATCCGGCCCGCTGGCGTCGTGGTGTCGATGTTCTCGGTGAGTGAGCGGAATCCGGCGCCAGCTTCGGCGATGCGTTCCATGATGTGCAGCACGTCCTTCAGCGAGCGCGACAGCCGGTCGAGCTTCCAGACCACCAGTGTGTCGCCCTCGCGCAGATGGTCGAGCAGCCGGTGCAGCTCCGGCCGGTCCCAGCGCCCGCCGGAGGCGGCCTCCTCAAAGATGCGTCGGCAGCCAGCCGTCCGTAGAGCGCGGGCCTGTAGTGCATTGGCCTGCTCATCACCCTTGGACACGCGAGCGTAGCCGAGCAGCAGGCCGGATGGCGGCTTGCTGGATTTCACAAACGTTCGTTTGTGCACGGGTTTGGCGACCACGGCGTAATCTCACAGATTGTCTTTCAATACCCTCTTTCAGAATGGCAGAGAAAGGCAAGTGGTTTATGAGAGATGCTCTCCAAGCCCGAGGATCGCCATGCCCCGCCGCAGCCTCCTCTCCGCCGAGCAGCGCGCTCGGCTTCTCACCGTCCCGGACACGCCGGAGGCGATGGCTCGCCATTACGTGCTCGGACCAGACGACCTGGCGCTGATCCGCGGCAAGCGGCGGCCGGGTAACCGCCTCGGCTTTGCGGTGCAGCTCTGCCTGCTGCGGTTTCCTGGCCGCATCCTGGCGCCCGGGGATGTTCCGCCGGCGCCGATGATCGCCTTCGTGGCGAACCAGCTCGGCATCAGCCCCGCCCTGTTCGCGGAATACGCCCAGCGGGACGAAACCCGCCGCGAACACGTCGGCGAGCTGCAGGGCAGGCTGGGGCTGCGCAGCTTCCGGCTCGCTGATTGGCGCGCCTGTCTGGGGGCAGGCGCCAACGCAGCCTGGGCAACGGATCGCGGCGAGCCGATCGTTCTGGCCCTTTTGGGGCATTTGCGTGCGGCTTCCGTAATAATCCCGGCCGTCGCAGTGCTGGAACGCATCGGCCTCGCGGCGCGCGCCCGTGCCCGCAGGCAAGCGTTCGATGCTCTTGCTGCTGGGCTGTCCGGGGCGGACCGGCAAGCCCTTGAGGCTCTCTTGCACCTCGACCCGGATATCCGCCGGTCGCGCTTTGCCTGGCTGCGCGACTGCCCGGAATCGCCGGCACCGTCGAACCTGCTCGCCCTGCTTGATCGCCTCGATTTCGTGCGGGGTCTGGGGAGCTACGGCGAGCGGGCGAGGCGCATCCATCCTGCCCGGCTGGGCAGGCTGATCGAGGAGGGCGGCATCATGACCGCGCAGCACATCGCCGATCTCGAGCCGGCCCGGCGCACCGCGATCCTGGTGGCCCAGGCCGCACATCTCGAAATGCGGATCGCCGACGCCACGCTCGCCATGTTCGACAAATACATCGGCTCGCTGTTCACCAAGGCGCGCAACCGGGAGGAGCGCCGCTTCCAGGCCACGCGGCGCGATGTCGCCCGGACGCTGCTGCTATTCCGCCGCACCATTGCCGCGCTGAAACAGGCGCGCCAGACCGGTGAGGACGGCGTGACCGCCGTCGAGCGCGAGGTCGGCATGGAACGGCTGCACCAGGCGCTGCCGGTCATCGAGTCCGTCACCGATGCCGCCGATCCGGACATCCTCGTTACTGCCGCAGAGCGTCATGCGGTGCTGCGCCGGTTCAGCCCGCGCTTTCTTGAAGCGTTCCGTTTCCAGTCGAATACGTCGCACGACCCGGTGCTCGCCGCCATCGAGGTGATCCAGGCGATGAACCGTGACCGCAAAGCAGGCTTTCCGAAGCGCCCGCCCGCCGCCTTCCTGTCCGCAAAATGGCGCCGGCTGATCTTCGCGAGCGGCCAAGCGGACCGGCGCCTTTATGAGACAGCCGTCCTGGCCATCTTGCGCGAGCGGCTTCGTGGCAGCGACATCTGGGTGGCGGGCAGCCGGGACTGGCGCGCCTTCGAGGACCACCTGCTGCCGCCCGAGGCGCCGATATCCGGCAGCATCGGCGGCGAGACTGAACCCAGCCGCTATATCGCGGCCCGCGCCGGCGCTCTCCATGATCGCCTCGTGTTCGTCGGTGCGCACGCGGGCCGCGGGGAACTCGACGGCGTCGAGATCGAGCAGGGACGGCTCTACATCGCCCGCATCAAGCCCGCCGTTCCGGACGCCGTGCGGCCCCTGGCCGACCGGCTCTACGGCTTGCTGCCCCGGCCGCGGATCACCGAGGTGCTCGCCGAGGTCGATGCCTGGACGGGATTTGCCGACCGCTTCACCCATCTGCGCACCGGCAATCCGGCCGCCGACAAGCCGGCACTGCTGGCGGCCATCCTTGCCGACGGCACCAATCTCGGCCTCTCGCGCATGGCCGATGCCTCGCGCGGGCTCAGCTACCATCACCTGGTCAACGTCGCTCAATGGCATATCAGCGACGACAATTACGTCGCTGCGCGCGCCGCGATCATCAACGTCCACCATCGTCACCCGATGGCGGCAATCTGGGATGACGGGACAACCTCCTCCTCCGACGGCCAGTATTTCCGGGCGGGCGGGCGCGCCGGCCAGGGCGGCGCCGTCAACGCGAAATACGGCATCGATCCCGGCTTCGTGCTCTACACGCACGTCTCCGGCCGCTACGATCCGTTCCACACCCGGGTCATCGCCGCCACGGTCAGCGAAGCGCCCTACGTGCTCGACGGCCTGCTGCACCATGTGCACCAGACCGACCTGCGCAGCGCCGAGCACTATACCGACACCGCCGGCGCCACGGACCACGTGTTCGGCCTGTGCCACCTGCTCGGCTTCAACTTTGCGCCGCGCATCAAGGATATGAGGGACCGCAAGCTCTACGCCATCGAAAAGCCCGCCGCCTATCCGCTGCTCGAATCCCTGATCGGCGGCGCGATCGACACCGCGGTGATTACCGGTCAATGGCCGTTGCTCATGCGCCTGAAAGCGTCGATCGATGCCGGTGTCGTGCTGCCCTCCACCATCCTGCGCAAGCTGGCCGCTGCCGGTCCCGGTAACGCACTGTCGCACGCGCTGCGGGCCATCGGCAGGATCGAGCGGACCCTCTTCACCTTGCAATGGCTGTCCGACCCCGAGCTGCGCCAGCGCAGCCACGCCGGGCTGAACAAGGGCGAGGCCAGCAACGCCCTGCGCCGCGCTGTCTTCTTCCACCGCCAGGGCGAAATCCGCGACCGCACCTTCGAGAACCAGAGCTTCCGGGCGTCCGGCCTGAGCCTGATCACCGCCGCCATCGTTCACTGGAACACGGTCTATCTCGCCCGCGCCGTCGAGCATCTGCGTGCCCAGAACATCCCCGTTTCAAACGACCTTCTGACGCATGTCGCCCCACTCGGCTGGGAACACATCGCGCTGACCGGAGACTATGTCTGGACCAACCTCCCGCCGACCGCCGAATTCAGACCGCTACGCGACGTTCAGCTTTCGTACCGGTCCAAGGCGGCTTAGCGTACGATTTTGAGCAAATCGTGCGGTGACCCCAAATACGTAAAGCAGTCACTTGATGAACCGTGGGCTGACACAACGACACCTTCCGGGCGAATGATCCTTACGGTCTTCGCCGGCATCGCTGAATTCGAG
>JAJYTX010000348.1 GCA_021792815.1 Pseudomonadota bacterium | reverse complement strand
CGATCTCACGGATGCCTGCGTGACCCCGGTGCTCGACATGGGCGAGGCAATCGCACATCCCCACAACCGGGCCCGCGGGGTCTTCGTCGGCGAGCAGCATCTGCCCGCCGCGGCTCCGAGATTCATCGGCACGCCGACCCGGCATGCTCCGGCCACCGGCGCCGATCCGGACCAGCTGCTGCGGCAGTGGGGTATCGAGCTGACGGCGCCACGCACTCGATAGGAGACCCACAATGGACGTTGAATCGGAAATCCGCCGTCTGCAGGCCCAGGTCGCCGCTCTCGCCGCCCTGGCGCAGCTCTCCGCAGACTACATCGCCATCAGCAACCTGCAGCGCGCCTATGGATATTACCTCGACAAGGCCAGATGGGACGACGTCGCCGACCTGTTCGCCGAGGATTGCCGCCTGGAGATCAACGGCCGCGGAGTATATCTCGGGCGGGAGCGGGTGCGGGCCTATATGTACAGGCTCGGCTCGGCGCGTTATGGCTCGTTGATGAACCATACGCAACTGCAACCCGTGATCCATGTCGCCCCGGATGGTCTGACGGCCAAGGCGCGTCTGCGCAGCTTCATGATGGTCGGAGAGTTGGGCGGCGCCGCACGCTGGGGCGACGGGATCTACGAAAACGAGTACGTCAAGGAAAACGGCGTCTGGAAGATCCGCACGCTGCACTTCTACCAGAATTTCTATGTCGACTACGAAACGGGCTGGCACAAGGGAGCTCTGCCCCTGAGAGGCCCATTCCCGGACCTGCCGCCCGACAGGCCGCCGAGCGAGGACTACAAGGTCTACCCCGAATACTCTCTCCCCCCCTATCATTACAAGAACCCGGTGACCGGGCGCGGCTGAAGCACGCGCTCCGGTCGGTGACTCGGGAAGATCGTCGCACGAGCCTGGATTGTTCCCATGACCAGCCATCCACCTGCCGGCGAAGCGCACGATCCGGGTGACGCCCTGCCGATCATCCGCACGTTGCCGCTGATGATCGTCTACGCCCTGGGCTTCATGAGCATCACCTACATGCCGGTATGGGTCGGGGTAACGGCCAGCCGCTACGCCGTCGCCGTCTCCCGCATCGGACTGATCGGCTCCTGTGAGCTCGCCGCCGTGGCGCTGGCATCGATTCTGACCGCCGCATTCTGGACACCGGGCCCCAGGCGCTCGCCGCTCGCGATCGGCCTGATCATCAGCGTCGTCGCGAATCTGTTCGCCGCCACCGCGCCGACACTCGCCCTGTTCACCTGGAGTCGCATCGGTGCGGGCCTCGCCAATGGCTTCCTTCTCGCCGAGGTCAATGGACGGGCCGCGGCAGCCCCGGCTCCCTCACGGGTGTTCGCGGGGCAGCTGTTCGTGATGGTGGTATTTGCCGTCATGTTCTTTTCCGCCGCGCCGCGCATGCTGGCGGCTCTCGGCCCCGGCGCCCCCTTCTTCTATTGCGCGATCGCCGGTCTGTTGGCGCTGGCGTCGCTGCCCAATCTTCAAATGGGAAGGCGGGCGCAAGCGCACACGCCGGCAGCCCGTTTTCGCATGAGAGCGGCAGCGGTGTTGCTGTTGGGTGCGGCCACATTGCTGTTCATTACGCTGAACAGCGTCTGGCCGTATCTGGGTGCCGAAGCAACGAAGTCAGGCGTCAGCCTGGCGGTGCTGTCACGGGTGCTGGCGGCTGGCGCGGTGGCGAATCTGCTGGCGCCCGTCCTGGCCGAGTTGCTCGGCCGCAGCCGCGTCTCTCATCTCCTTGTGGTCACCGTCGGAATCATCTCTACTGCCGTATGCATCGCGTTGATTACGGCAACCGCCAGCAGCGCGCTGTTCATGGCCGGCGCGCTGCTGTCGCCGTTTTTTCTGATTTTTCTCGTGCCCTTCTATCTGACGTTCCTGGTCAAGATCGACGCAAGCGGCAGGTTCGTGGCGGCGAGCGCCGCGTTTTTCATGATCGGCTCCGCCCTCGGTCCGGGTATCGGCGGAATCGCCTTGAAGCAGCTCGGCATGGCTGGTCTGTCCATCGTTGGGATCGCGACGCCACTGCTTGCGCTGCTGGCGACGTGGAGCGGCATCGCGGGGCGGGCGCGAGCGAAACCCGTCGATGGGTAGGGATCGGGAATTGCGCGCTTGATCACCATCAGCGTGAAGCGTGCGCGGCAACTGCTGCCGCGCGGCAGAAACGCGACCCAAAGGACCGGCAATCGTCAGCCGGCAGCCGATCCGGCGCGCAGCGAACCCCAGATGAGCTGCGCATTCGGGCAATAGTCCTGGAAGGTCGAGGCGATGACGTCGAGATCCAGATCCGCTGCGCAGCGGTCCTGGCACTGACACCCGATACATCTGCGCTGCATGTCGCGCAGCAGGAGTGGCGCAGTGTCCTCGATCCTGACCGGATCGAGCCGCAGGGCGCGCAGCAGCCGGCCCAGCAGGTTCCTCTCGAGCCAGTCGCGCAGGCGGAACCGCTGCGCCTTGCCGGTCGCGGTGCGCGGGATGGCATCGACGAACACGATGCGCCGCGGACATTTGAACCGCGAGAGGCTCGCGAGCAGCTTCTCCTGCACCGCCTGATGCACTGCAGCCTCGTCCCCGCCGGGGGCCGCCAGGAACAGGGTCAGCCGGACCAGTCCGTCCCCGTCGGACGCGCCGACCGCGATGGCATCGGCGACGCCCGGGACCGACCGGGCGCACTCCTCTATTTCGCTCGGGCTTACCCACTGGCCCGAGATTTTCAGCAGATCGTCGCTGCGTCCCTGGTGATGCCACCAGCCGTCGCGGTCGACGGTGAACACGTCACCGGTGCGGTACCAGCCGTCCCTGAAGGCGCTTCGGCTCTTTTCAGGCTGCTGCCAGTAGCCGCGGCACAGCGAGCCGGTTTTGACCCACAGCACTCCGGGAACATTCTGCTCGGCGAGGGGCTGATCCTCGAAATCGCGGAGAGACGCCTCGACGTAGGGAAACGGCTTGCCGGTGGCACCGGGCCGGTGGTGATCGGGTGTGCCCCCGACGGCCAGAAAGATGGTCTCGGTGGTGCCGATGCCTTCCACGATCGGCACGCCGGTCGCCTGGCGCCACCGGCCATAGAGGCTCTCGGGCAGAGACTCCCCCGCCGACAGATAGCAGCGTACGCTCCTGAAGCCGTCGCCGCGGACATGGTCCTCGCGCAGCAGCGTGCGATAGAAGGCCGGCACGCTCAACATGATGCTCGGGCGGAAGCGATCCACCAGGCCGGCGACGGCACTGCCGTTCGGCCAGCCCTCATAAAGGATGAGGGTTGCGCCGGCGCGCAACGCGCCGATCACGACGTGCGCGAAGGAGAAAACGAAGAACATCTTGGACGTGGAAAAGACGCGCTCACCGGGCCCGAAGCCGCAGGCCCGCATGAACCAGTCCGCGACGGTGACGTCGCCGTGGCAGTGAACCGCCGCTTTGGGCGCGCCGGTGGTCCCCGAGGTGTAGAACCAGAAAGCCATGTCGTCCGCCGTGGTGCGCGCGGATGGGAATTCGTCCCTGCCATCGGCCAGTATGTCCTCGATCGAGCGCATGCCCGTCTTCCCCTGGCCCCGCACGCCGACCAGCTCCGGAACGTGCGCGCACGCTGCGACTGCCTGCGCGTAAGTCGGCAGGAATTCCTCATCCAGCAGCAGCACCCTGGGACGCGCGTCCTGGATCACATGGGCGAGATCCTTGGCGGTCGATCGGGTGCTGATGGCCACCGCAACCGCGCCGCTGCGCATCACACCGAGGTGCGCGGCGATGAACACGGGACTGTCCTTGAGCAGCAGGACCGCCCGGTCGCCGGTTGCCAGGTGGGGCCGCAATGCGGAGGCGAAGCGATTCACGATGCGATTCAGCTCGTCGAAGCTGATCCGGGTGTCGCCGAACAGGATCGCCGCATCGGCGCCCTGGCCGCGCGCCAGGGCCGGACCGAGAATCTCATCGGCCGCATTGCACAGCGCTCGGGACGGCGCGGCAGGCTCGGCGTTCATCGTTGCTGTCCTCCAGTCCCTGTCATGCGTCCCACAGGCGACG
>JAJYTX010000347.1 GCA_021792815.1 Pseudomonadota bacterium | reverse complement strand
TGGCCGGGTCAATCTCCGACAGCGGCAGCAGCAGCGCGCCGGGTATCCGCTCCATGCCGAACTCCACCGGTTCGCGCACGTCGATCAGCAGCGCCTGGCGCGCGCGCAGCAGCGCGTATACCTGGGCAGCATCGAACTCGCGCACGACGCCGGAACGGGAAGGACGCTCGGCAGTGGAATGACTCATGATCGGCACCTGCTCCTGAACAACACGACGTCGGGGCGTCGTGGTGGCCGAGCGGTGCCGGTCCTGCCCGGGGTGCCGATCTGTCCACCGGGCCAATATAAGATTATTCTAATATAAGATCAAGTCTGCTTCGCGTCGACGCAATGTGGCGCTGCGCCTCGCGGCCGCTTCGGTGCGCTCGGTCAGGTAGCGGCGGTCTGTGCGGGGGGGCGGGCTGCGACGCGCGCAGCGCCGCCGCCTGCCGCATTGCCTCAGCCAGGGGCAGCGTCCGGGCCCCGGCCGCAAGACGATACACTCAGGGCTCACGCGCCGGCCTCGGGCGAGTAGTACAGAGCCGTGCCGCATTGGGCGCAGACATGCTCCCGAAAGTAGCTGCGTCGCATCAGGGCACGCACCTGGATCCGCGTGCCGCCGCAGCTCGCGCACTTCACCCCGCCGGGTGTCACCAGCTGCGGGTGTTCGGCGCGATACCAGGCGTAGTTCTGTGCCGCCATCTGCCGCCGCCAGCGGGCATGTGCCAGATGTCCGGTCACGATCGCGCCGATGACGCACGCGACAAAGCCACCGATCCCGAGGACGGAGAGTAACCTGGGGTGGGGCAAGACCGCACCGCCCATGCCTAGCGCGAAACAGCCCATCGCGGCGAACGTCCAGCGGCGCGAGCGGCGTTCCTGCTGTATCGGCGCGTCATTCATGTCTCACCTTTCATATTTGGATTGCACCTCTCGCCCCGAGTGCCGCGCGAGCGTGCCGCGGCATTCCGCGGCACCTCCCGACGGCCGGGCCGCATCCTGACATTTGTCGCGTTCCCGGCCGACCGCGTGATGACCGGACTCTCGAGCTCAGGCCAGTGTGATTGTGCTGCGGCGCATGCCGGCGGCACAATCCCGCGGAACGGGCCCTGACCCGTGAAGAATGTGAGCACCTTCACGAAAAATAAAACAGGAATTGTCCAAGCTGCGGCCGCGGTGCCCGCCGCCGGATCCGGCGGCATGCGCCGGCAGCGCGCCCTGTTCTCCGTCGGCTCAGGCAGGATGTGCGTCCCGATGCCCTCACTCCCGGCAGGGCTGCCGACTGACGACAGCTACACAGACGAGGTCGAAGAATGAAACATCGGTGTCTCATGGCGGCGGCGGTCGTGGCCGTCGGCCTCGCCGGCTGCTCCGGCTCCATCACGCAAAAGTCCGCGGCAAAAGCCGCGCCGTCCGCGCCGCCGCTGAAGATCGCCGGCGTCGCATTCCGCGGCCAGTCGCGCTCTCAGATCACCGCCGCGCTCGACAAGCTCGGACTGTACCCGGCGCGGACCAACCCGGCCTACTGGTGCGATTTCTGGGCGCAGGGAACGGCCACGGCGAAATTCCCCGGACTCGGTCACGTCATGGTCTGTTATACGACTCACGGCCGATGGGCGGAGACGGAACTGGAATACGGGAACACGGATGAGTCGCTGCTCGAGGCGCTCCCCGGTGCCAAGCGGCCCGCGGCAGGCTGGAGTCTGATGATGATTCACGGTCTGTCACACGCGCCGACGTTTTCCGGGCTGGCCCGCGCGATCGCAGGCGAATACGGCAAGCCGTCCGACACCTTTGGCGAGAGCATCGGGCCGAAATTCTCCTCATGGATCACGACGGCGGGCAACATCATCGTGGCGCGTACGTTTCCCGGGCAGCATGTGACGTTGACGCTGACCGATCCGGCGGCATTCCGCGTGTGGAAGGCGCAGATGAAGGCGCAGCATGTGCAGCAGCAGAATGCGGCCAACCCATTGGGAGGCTGAGGCACCCTGCCAGCCGCGAACTCTGCCGCGGAGGCCCCGCGGAACGGTGCGGCGCCACGGCCTTCGGTGCTCAACGGCGCGCGGCGGTTCACTCGTCCTTTTTCCGCTTGTCTCGCCGATCCGCCAGCAGCGCCACCATGGCGGCGATCGCGAACAGCATCGCCGCCGGTGAAGCATCGAACACCTCCACCTCGTGCCGATCGCGCAGACTCAACACGTGGCCGCGCGTCCTGAGCACCAGACTGTCGTCCTGCGTGCCGTCCATGCGCAGATCCCAGAAGTTTCCTTCCAGGACGAGGCCCTCGAACGGTCCGCCGTGAATCCGATAACGCCGGGTGAACCAGGCCCATTTCCGCCGTATGGAGAACTCCCCGAGATCGCCGTCGACCTGCCACTGCGGCATCAGAGTCAGCCACTTGCGACGCAGCCGCACCCTGCCCTGTGTCGCCTGCACGTCCCAGGTTTCACGCCAGGCGAGCAGTCTCGCCTGAGCGGAGGCCAGCTGCTCGCCGCTGGCATCGAGCACGACCATGCGGCCACGGAGGGCAATCAGTCTGTTCGTGATGGTGAATGTGCTGCACGGGCGCTGAACCGCCGAACGCTCGGCCGCGTGCCTCACCTGCGTCTCGGGAGTGCCGGTCGTGAGCTCCGTTTGCATCGGCAGGTCCTCCGGTTCCGCTTTGAGCCCTGACATGCGGTCTCCGGAAATCCGCGCCGTTGCCTGCGCCGCTGGGCGCCGGCGACGCCCATGGTATGGGCGCCATCGGCCCCGGTCACGACCGTACGAACGCCCCCTTCCCTGTGCGCCGCCCGCCGGACGCAGGGTACGAGCGGGGCAATCGGCTGTCCAGCACGCCTGGCTCGAGCACGCGCTGCGGAACCACACAGGCCTGCTCGAGCCCGTCCGCGGCGTTCCTCTGCCCGGAAAACCTTACTGTTGCGTCGAGCACCTCGACCTGGACGAGCTGGGGTGCGCGCACGTATCGGCAGGAGAGCTCCCATCAGAGGACCGGCAGAGCGCCCTTGCGTCCTGCCGGGTACAGGGACCTCACGCGCCGTCAGCCATGCTCCGCCGCGCCCTGCGATGCCGGCGGTACACGGGCACCAGCAGTCCCAGGCCGGCCAGCATCATCAGCCAGGTCGAGGGCTCGGGTACAGAGGTTGATGGTACCTCCGTCGAAGTGAAGGAGGTGAACAGCGCCTGGTTCGTGGTCAGGGTGTTGGGATCGGAATATTCAACGGTCCAGGCCGGCGATCCAGTACTCCCATAGGGGTTCCAGAATGTGAACTGGAGGCTGGCATACGTCGACGGATCGCTGCCGAGAAAGTCGATTATCGTCTGGTTGAAATTTGGCGTACCGGCACCGGACAGATCGCATTGTCCGATGCTGCTTCCAGGCAGCGCGCACACTATTCCGAGGCCTGAGTAAAACATCAGGTTGGTCGGAAAGGTGAGACTGCCATTGATGCCCACCGTTCCGCTCACGTTCGTTCCGTTGCCAAACAACACGCCGGTTCCGGTGAGATTGAAGCTCTGCAGGATGCCGTTGTTAACGTTAGTAGAGGCGTTGGTCCCCAATGGGCCAACCTGTCCGTCTGTCACGATGGATCCGCTGATGATGTCTCCGAACACGTCTTTGGCCGTGATATCGTATGTTATGTTCGAAGCAAATGCATGAATCGGAAACGCGAGTCCGAGTAGAGAGACCATCAACCACTGTCTTGGTTTCATAAAATAACCTCGATTATTTCTTGATTCCGGGCGTGGCGCCACCCGGGCTCTTTTCCTGGTTCCGACCATTGCACTCATCGGCAAAAGGCACCCGAACGTTCTCCGGGCACACAACTCTCCCCGCACACAGCCCAGCCGCGATTGCAGGCCTTGCGGCCCGAGATTCTCTTAAGGCTCTGGCTTCGCTAACTTAAGCAAAATTCATGCCATATACATTTCTGCCTCTATTGAATTCCGAGTGGGCAATGCGAGCTGAAGGGGCACGGTTTTCCCGGTAGTCCACCAGTGCCGCAGCCGACCGACGGCCCGGCGCCTGGCAGCAGCCGGGCCAAG
>JAJYTX010000346.1 GCA_021792815.1 Pseudomonadota bacterium | reverse complement strand
GCACGCCCGCGAGCAGAAACACGCCCCACAGGTCCCCCAGCAGGGCGCCGGCGGCGAGCGGCAGGCCGATGTTGGTGAGCAGCACGAGCGGCAGGTAGTAACGCTGCTGGAAAGCGAGGATCCGATCACGGCGCAGGTCGGGGATGTTGCTGAAATCCTGTTGCCCGCTCGGGTAGTCGCGCACCATCCAGCCGATGTGCGAGAACCAGAAGCCGCGCGGGGCCGCGTACGGATCACGATCGACGTCGTCGACGTACAGATGGTGCCGGCGGTGGCCGCTGCACCATGCCCAGGCGGTGTTCTGCAACGCCATGGAACCGAACACCATGAAGATCAGCCGCAGGCTCCAATGCGCCTCGTAGGTGCGGTGCGCCCAGAGCCGATGATAGCCGGCGGTGATCGACAGCTCGTTCGCCACCCAGAAAATACCGAACAACACCCACGCACCCGCCGAATATCCGTGCCTCAGCCCGTACCAGGGCACCACGACCACGGCGGCCAGAAACGTCAATGAAAACAATAGGATATTGGTCCAGATCAGCGGTGCCCGCGCTTCGACGGCGGGCGTGCGTGCGGCGGAGGAGTCTGGCATGCGATTCGAGGGGGCCCGGGGCCGGTGACGGAACTGCGCCTCACGATAGCACGTTCCCGGCCGGCACGGGGTATGGAATCCGGCCGACCGGGACCGCGGAGCGCGCCGTGGCCGTCCCCCGGCGCGGGCCCGGTCGGCCGGGGGCCGCTGCGCTCAGCATCAAAACTGGTACACCCCCTGCAGGGCGAATTCGCTCTGGTGGTCGCTGTAGGTCGTCAGGGGACTGCCGGTGGCCGCATTCACCCGGGTATACGTGAAGGTGGGATGATTCGACGTGTCATACCGGCCCTCGATACGCAGCTCGAAATCCGCCACCGGGTCGAATCCGAAGGTCACGGTGCCTTCCTCGACCTTCTGCGGGGCGCCGAGCATGAAGCCGTTGCGGTCATCGAACTGCTCGCCCCGCAGCGACACGCGCCACCGGGGGCTGATCCGGTAGTTGACGTAGCCGGCGACGCCGTCCCATTCTCCGCCCCGGGTCACGCTGCTGGCATCCTGCCGGCCCCAGTCGTAGCTCGCCACCAGTGACAGCGCCGGTGTCACGGTATAGGTCCAAACGGTGTCGACGAGGGTTCGATTGGCCAGATCCACCGGATCCTTGCCGAGGTAGGCCTGCACGCTGATCGCCAGGGGCTTGACCGGGGTGAGCGCGATGCCGAACTCCCCGGTCTTCGAGCCGGTATTGATCGCGGTGTAGTTCCAGCCGTTGTTGATACCCACGGTGAGGCTCACCGAGTCGCTGACGGCGTAGGTGGCGCGCACCCCGGTGTGGGTCATGGGCTCGGCGTAGAACAGCAGCGAACGCGAGAAATTCGTGTTGCCGGTCGGAGCGATGACCTCGGCGCCGGCGAGCGTGGTGTACTTTCCGGCCTGCACGGTGAGCGCGCCGCGCGCGTACTGCAGGTAGCCCTGCAGGATGTCGAATACGCCGCTGGTGCCGCTTTCCGCGGCGTTGACGATCCGGGCGTCGTGGCCGGCGATCACATCCACCAGGGCGCCGAAGCCCTGCCGCGGCTGGTACGCGAGGGTGAGGCCGGCCTGGTCCAGCTGAAAGGAATCGTGGCCGGTGTCGAACTGGTGGTCGGTGTTGCCGCCGGAGGAGTGGTAGTACGAGGCGGCGACATAGCCTGATTCGGTGATTCCCGAGGCGGCGAGCAGTCGGGAGAGCGTTTCGAGCGGCGAGCCGGCGGCGTATGCGCCGGCCGGCAGGGCAGCGGTGGCGAATGACGCCAGGAGGAACAGAGTCTGCGCGGGTCTGTGCATGCTGAGCCTTTCTGCGGATCGGGCATGACGGTCCTAGCATCCGCCGTGCCAATCCGGCAGGGCGCGCGAATCACGGGAAATCCAGTCCTTCCAGGCGCCACGGCGGCAGGCCCGCACTGCGATGGTGCGCGCGGTGGGCCATCCTGGGGCGCGAGCCGCGGCGGCGCGTGGACGGAACGTTACGCCGGCGGGTGTGAGCGGCGGATGAGAAAATCCACTCAGTGTCCGGTCGGGCCGGCCGCGGGCGGCCCGGCGGGCGCGCCGGCAGGCGGGCTCTGCCGCGGTGGCGTGCCCGAGGCCGTATCGGCGCGCAACGCCTCCTCGGCCTCCCGGTGGGTCATGACGATGATGCTGATGCGACGATTGATCGGGTCGTATGGATTGACCTTGTCGAACAGCACCGTGGACGCGAGGCCTACCACCCGGGCGATCTTGCCGTGCGCGAGGCCGCCCTCCACGAGAGCCCGGCGCGCGGCATTGGCCCGGTCCGCCGACAGTTCCCAGTTGGTGTAATGGTTGCCGCCGGGATAGGGCCGCGCGTCGGTGTGGCCGATGATGCTGATCTGGTTGGGCACGGAGTTCAGGTACGGCGCCAGCGTCATGAGGATCCTGCGCGTGTAGCCGCGCAGCGTCGCGCTGCCCAGATCGAACATCGGCCGGTTCTTCGCGTCCACGATCTGGATGCGCACTCCCCGTGGGGTGATGTCGAGCAGCAACTGGTTCTTGAACGGCTTCAGCGCCTGGCTTTTGTTCACCGCCTTGCGCAACTCGGCCATCAGGGACTCGAGACGGCGATGATCGGCGCCGGCCAGGCGCTTTCTCGCCTGCTGCACGCTGGGAGGTTGCGCGGCGGCTGCCGACTGCTGCAGTCGGACGCTCGAGACAGGAGCGTGAGCGCTCGCCGGCGATTCCAGGTCGATGACCTGGCGCGCCTGTGAGCGCATGGCATTCAGGCCGCCGCCGAGATTGATCGGGCTGGTGCTGGCGCCGCCCGGACCCATCGGCCCCGGGGCCGGTGTGACGCTGTGGCCGGGCTGCATGCTCGGGTTCTTGAAGTAATTGAAGATGGCGGCCCGTTCCTGTTTGTTGACGGCCGTGACGATCCACATCACCAGGAAGAACGCCATCATGGCGGTGACGAAGTCGGCGTAGGCGATTTTCCACACCCCGCCGTGGTGCGCATCGCCGCCTTTCTTGCGGCGCTTGACGACGATCAGCGGCCGCTCGTCGTTCTTGGCCGGCATCAGGTGCTCGCCTTGGCCGCGCCGGCGGGCGCCGCGCCCGCCGCGGCAGCCGCGCCCGCCGCCTTGGCCGCGCCGGGTTTGCCTTTGCCCTTCAACTGAGTCTCGAGGTCGGCGAAGCTCGGACGGACGTCGCTGAAGAGCAGCTTGCGCGAGAACTCGATGGCCATCGCCGGCACATAGCCGCGCACGCTCGCGACCAGGGCCATCTTCACCAGCTCGAAGGCCTTGGCTTCATCGTTGGCGGCGTGCGCCATGGCTGCGGCGAGCGGTCCGGCGAAGCCGTAGGAGATCAGGATGCCGAGGAACGTGCCGACCAGCGCGCTCGCCACGCGGGCCCCGATGGACGAGGTATTGGCTCCTGCGATCGAAGCCATGGTGTTGACGATGCCGAGCACGGCAGCCACGATGCCGAAGCCGGGCAGGGAGTCCGCGAGGCGCTGCACCGCGTGCGCTGGCTCATGGATCTCCTGCTGAAAGGTCTCGAGCTCCTGGTCGAGCAGGCTTTCGAATTCGTGCGGATCGAGATTGCCGGTCACCATCAGGCGCAGACTGTCGGTGATGAACTGGCGCAGATGATGGTCGTGGGCGATCTGGGGATATTTCTTGAACAGCTGCCCGCCGTGCGGCGCATCGAGGTCCGACTCGATGGCCATCAGGCCTTCCTTGCGGATCTTCACCAGGATGTCGTAGAGCAGTTTCAGCAGCGACACGTAATCGTCATGCTCGTAGCGCTCCTGTTTCATCAGCGCCAGGATGTCCGCGACCGTGGCCTTGAGAATCTTGACGGGATTGCTGGTGATGAACGCGCCGAGCGCGGCGCCGACGATGATGATGAACTCGGCCGGATGCCACAGGGCGAGCAGCTTGCCGCCCTCGATCATGAAGCCCACGGCCACGCAGGCCAGGACGATGACGCTGCCGATGATCTGGATCACGTCGGGCTCCGGC
>JAJYTX010000345.1 GCA_021792815.1 Pseudomonadota bacterium | reverse complement strand
CGCTCGTGGTGCAGATGGGCGCCTCGGCCATGCTCTCCTGCTATCCAATGACCGGCGCGGAGGCGAAGCGCACCGCCGTGGCGGCGACGCTGTCGGTGGCATATGGCATCGGCCGGGCGATCAGCGCAGGCCGCAGCGCCGGCGAGCCGGTCGCGGCGCTGCTCGCGTATCTGCGCACCACACCCTATTACCGTCATGCCCACCTGCTCTTCGAGGGAAAAATCGTCGACGTGCAGCGCGAGACCACGCGGGGATGGGTTCTCGGGCGATGTGTGCTCGAAGCCCTCGACGGTCGGGGCGCGCGCCTCGAGATCCAGTTCCAGAACGAGAATCTCTGCGCGCAGCGGGACGGACGCGTGATCGGCATCGTCCCCGATCTGATCGTCGTGGTCGATCGGGAGAGCGCCGAACCGATCACGACGGAGGGCCTGCGCTATGGCCAGCGCGTCAGCGTGCTCGGGGTCAGCGCGCCGCCGGCGCTGCGCACCCGCGATGCCCTGGCGGTGTTCGGACCGCAGGCCTTCAGGCTCGATCATCCGTTCGTGCCCATCGAAATCCTCGCCGCAACACCATGACCTCGATCGGCCACCGCTGACAGCTGAACCATTCCGACCATGACAACGACGAAACTCGGGGGGACAGACATGAATCGCGCCACCACAGGCCTGATGGCCGTTGTTCTTGCCGCGTGGAGCGGTATCGCCGTCGCCGCGCAGCCCGCTGTGATCCAGCAGCTGCAGCCGGTGATCGTCACCGCGCAAAGACGCGCCCAGCACATCCAGTCCGTGCCCATACAGATGACGGCGCTCTCGGGACGGCAGCTGGCGGCCGCCGACGTCAGCAACACCCAGCAGGCGCTCAATCTCATCCCGAACGTGACGGTGGCGAATTCGTTCACGTTCCTCAATTCTTTCGTGACCATCCGCGGCGTCTCGGAGATCAACAACGCCGATCCGCCGATGCTGGTGGTGGTCGATGGCGTGGCGCAGAACAGCCAGAAGCAGCTGTTGATGGACCTGTTCAACGTGAAGCAGGTGCAGGTGCTCATGGGGCCCCAGGGCGGCCTGTACGGCCAGAACGCCATCGGCGGCGTGATGATCATCACCACGCGCGGACCGACCAACCGGTTTCATTCGCACCTCGACCTGAAATACGGCAATGGCCGTGCGTACGCCGCGACGGCGAGCGTTTCCGGACCGCTCATCAGGGACAGGCTGCTCTTCAGCATCGACGGCAACGTGCACGGCAGCGGCGGGCTCATCAGGAATCCCTACCTGCGCAGGAACGTCGATGCGGTCAATCACGATGATACGATCCGGGCACGGCTGCTTGCCCTGCCGACGAGCTGGTTGACTCTCGATCTGCGCGGGGACTACAACGGCTTCAAGGGAGGCGCGACCTGGGACAGCGTGGTGTTCAGCGGCAATGCGAATGACATCCAGCCGCCCCAGAGCGACTATCTCGGCGCCAGCTCCGGTCACGTGAGCGACCTGGCGTTCAAGTTCGACGCCAATCTGGGCTTCGCAACCCTGACCGGCGTCACCGGCTACACGAACCTCCTCGAGGACTACCGCGGGTCTCTGGACTTCACCAACCCGACCATCAATCCGGGAGGTCTGTTCGGCTTCCTCGGGCCGGTGGGACAGGGGCAGAACCTGTCGACCGCGATCACAAGCCAGGAGATCCACCTCGCCTCGCCGAATGCGCAGCGGCTGCGCTGGCTCATCGGAGCCTATTACGAGCAGACCACCAAGTCGCTCCTCACCCGGGCGTTCTTCGAGATCCCGACCGGGTCGGATCAGTTCTACAACCCGGCCGCGGTGATCATCAACCGCAACGAGGCCGATCACAACCATTCCTGGGCGCTCTACGGACAGGCCGACTACGACCTGACGCATCGCCTCACGGCCACCGTCGCTCTGCGCTACGATTCAAATACCCTTGCTCAGACGAACCTCGCCAATCCGGGCTTCGGTGGCGTGGCGCGCAAGACCGAGACGGATTCGGAGCCCAAGGCGACCCTGACATATCATTTCACGAGGCGGGCGCTCGGCTACCTCACCTATTCGACGGGTTTTCGCGGCGGCGGCTTCAACTCACCGGGCATCTCGGCGCCGTTCTCCGAGTATTTCCGCCCCGAGACGCTCACCAATTACGAGGCCGGCTTCAAGACCAGCTGGCTCGATCGGCGGCTCATCGTCAACGGCGACTACTATTACGACGTCGATCACAACTACCAGTTTTTCTTCGTCAATGCGACCAACGGCTCGCAGATCATCCAGAATCTTAACCGCGTGCACATCCGCGGACTCGAGCTGAGCGTCCAGGCGGTCGTGACCGGCGGATTGCAGGTGTTCGGCGGTGTCGGCACGACCCACACGGACATCGTCAACAGCTCCTCGGTGAGCAACGCCTTCCCGGGAATCGACGGCAATCACACGCCGAAGACGATTCCCTGGGACCTCAAGGTGGGGTTCCAGTATGATCGGCCGCTGGGCGATGGCTACCGCGGCACACTGCGGGTGGATTTCACCCACGATGGCAAGCAGTACTGGCAGGTCTACAATCGCGCGGTGCAGAAGCCCCTGAACCTGCTCGACGCCCGGGCCGGGGTCGAGTTTGCCCCCTGGGGCGTCTATCTCTGGGGCAGGAATCTCGGCAACGAGCGCTACTACGAGGACTACAACCCCTCGAAGTTCACCGGCTTGCCCTACGACATCGGGTCCCTGGCCGAGCCGCGCACATACGGCGTGGAAGTCACGGCAAACTTCTGAGGGCGATGCCCATCGCGATTGCGGCCGAGACCCCTGCATGCAAGCAGTTGTCCGCGAGGCACAGTCGCGATCCTTCGGCCACCCGCTTCTGGTGTGAACGGTGGTCAGCAACCGGCTGATTCTGGGGTTGGGGCGCGGTTTTGATTTGACCGGGTGAGTCTCGGCGCTCGGGTCTGCCTCCCGTCCGCTTCCGATTTCGCCTCATCGACGTCGTTTTTCTGCGCCTCGCCAGAACGGCGGCGCAGTCTGCCCGGCCTGAGAGGCCGGGCAGAGAGCTAACGCTGCGATGGGATTCCCGGGGGTGCCGGCACCTGCATCGGGATGCGGCCTGATCCATTTCGGCTACGCTGAAGGTGTGAGATGCAGATAGAGGAAGGCCCGGTAGTTTGATTGGCATCGAACCCCGGGGCCCTCGGCGCGCAGCGCCGTCGGAGGCAGCTTTGCCAAGCCTTTGTGATGCGCCGGGAGACCGGCGAGGAGCAAGTGGTGGAAGTCACGCAGCGACAATCGAGTTTCGCCCGCGAAGAATCAATGTCGCCAGGCGGGAAGTCCACGGTGAGGCAGGTTTGGCGAACCACATCGACCCCGAGTCATGCGCAGGTCCCCGTGAGGGGGCAGGCGAAGCCGGCAGACGCTCCGTATTGCGCTTCACATGGCACTCAGGCGTGGCCCAGCTGTCCCGCGAGAGCGCGGAGGCCAATGCCGCGACCTGAAAAGAATCCTCCCCGTCGACCGTGAACGCAGGGAGCGGCCGGTTGCGGCCGCTCGCAAGGGGCCCTGGGGTCCGGCCAGGCTTTGGGGATCTGCCGCCATTCCTTCACGGTAGCGGACCCGCCCCCGTTTCGCTGCGCGGCGCTTCAAAAAAGAACGGCCCCGCGAGGGGGCCGTTCTCTGGGACGCCTGCAGTCCCGGACTTGCCGCAGCCGCTCAGCGCTGCCTTGCGCGGCGGCGGGCGGCGAACAGCCCGCAACCGAGCAGTCCCGCGGCGAACAGCGCCAGGGTGCCCGGCTCGGGGACGTTGTACTTGCCCTTGCCACCGCAGTTGTTCTGGTTGCCGTCGTTGCCCTGATTGCCGTCGTTACCGTAATTTCCCTGGTTGCCGTCGTTGCCCTGATTGCCGTCGTTACCGTAATTTCCCTGGTTACCGTCGTTACCCTGGTTGCCGTCGTTACCGTAATTTCCCCGGTTACCGTCGTTGCCCTGATTACCGTAGTTACCGTAATTTCCCTGGTTGCCGTCGTTACCCTGGTTGCCGTCGTTACCGTAATTTCCCT
>JAJYTX010000344.1 GCA_021792815.1 Pseudomonadota bacterium | reverse complement strand
CGGACCTCGGAGTCCTGCAGCGGCCGCAGCACGCGGCCCTGGAAGTCGATGCGCTCATCCACCTCGACGACGAGGCGACGCGGGGCGAGCGGCTCCGGATAGGCGCTGCGGAAGGTGAACAGCTCGGCAGGCGTGGCCTTGCGGTCGCCCCCAAGGTCCGACTTGGCGACATGCAGGAAACTGAGGCGGTCGCGGAACCCACGCGTGGTGATCGCCCCCGTGCGGGCGCCGCTGCGCGTGGCCACGATGTTGGTGGCGAGCGTGGTGCCCAGGACGATCGTCCGCGTCGCGCCCAGCAGCACACCGAGCGCCAGGCCCGCCCGCTGCGCCAGCAGCTCGATGCACGCCAGGGTGCCGAGCCTGGGGTCCTGCGGCGTGGTGTCCGCCTTCGCGGTCCACTGCTGCCCGTCGTCGGCCAGCAGGATCCCGTCGGTGAAGGTCCCGCCACAGTCGACTGATATTCGGAAGGAAGCCGGCATGTCCGTCCCCGGGACCACGAGCGGCCGCAGCGCCGCCATTAACTAAACTATACGGTACAGTTCGATATGGCGCAAGTGAACGTCGCCCATGTGTCCGGAATGGCCCTGAGAAGATTGATGGTTGGGGTGGGCATCACCCACACGGCTGCATCGTTCGACTCGAGAAACCGGACCTCACGGCGACGTGGCTCAGATAGCTCGCGAGCGCGCTGCCGCTGCGAAAATCTCCCAAAGCATTCCGCGGCGTGAAGTCACCCTGGGGCCCAGGCTGTTCGGCTGGATTTTCGTCGCATGACAAACCGCGCTCGGGCAGCAGTGGTCACTCAACGGAATGCCAAATGTGGCGGCGCGTCATGAATTGATATTGGCGCGCCCGGAGAGATTCGAACTCCCGACCTCATGGTTCGTAGCCATGCGCTCTATCCAACTGAGCTACGGGCGCGCTGCGCAGTGGCGCGCGACTGACCGGAGGGATCAGTCCGTGGGTCATTCCGGGACATCTTCTGCCCCACCCCTGCGGCGCGAGCCGCGAATACTAGCACGACTGTGTACACGACGCGCAACGTTCATCGGTGCGTCATGGGAATCCGCCGCTGGTTCAACCCAGGTAGAACAAGGCCACCGCGACACCGGCCACGGCGGTGATCAGCAGCGCCAGCGCCGGCCGCAGGCAGGCCCGCTTCCCGCCGAACGCGAGTGCGTACACGGCCTTCAGCACGTTGTTCGACGAGGCGGCAATCAGGATAGCCGCTCCAATCGCACTCAGCGACATGCCGACCACGCTGCCCTGCGCCAGGTTGAGCACGAACGGGTCGATATCGGTCACCCCCGACACGGCGGCCAGTCCGAAGACACCGGGACGTCCAAAGCTCGTGCGGACCCAGCTCGAAGCCAGAGCCACCAGCACGAACAGCGCCGCGAACGTCACCGCGGCGGTTAATTGCAGTGGGTTCATGACCGGGGGTTTCTCGGGCGCCGGCGTACTGGTCGGACCGCGCCGTATCCACTGCCAGGCGGCGATCCCGGCGGTGAGCATGAACAGCCCGAGCAGCGGCGGCAGCAGCAGCAGGGCCAGGCGCGCGTTGAACAGCGCCACGACCACATCGATCCGCAGGTACATGATGGCCGTGGCCACGACGATGCCCACCGTCAGCTCGGGACGCGACTCCGCATAGCCGCGCTGCATCCGTGCCAGCGCCACGGTGGTGGCTGTCGAAGAGTACGCGCCTCCGAGAATCGACGGCACCAGCGCACCGCTGGCCGGCAGATAACGCTGCAGCAGGTAGCTGAGGTAGGAAAGTGTCGAGACCGCCACCAGGGCCAGCCACACCTGCAGCGGCGTGATGGGAGTCCATGAAATGATCGGTTTGTCCGGCACCAGCGGCAGGATGATGCCGACGAGAATCAGGAATTTGCCCAGCGTGAACACCTCGTCGGTGGCCACGCGCTGCACCAGGCGGTGCAGGGACTCGCGGCTCTCGATCAGCAGCACCGAAATCACGGCCGCGCCCACCACGATCCAGGCGGGCTGGGTCAGCGCCACGGGGCCCAGGGCATAGGCGATCAGGTTGGCCGCCGCGACCACGAGCGTCGGCCGCTCCTCGCCCTCGACAGACTGGCGCTGAAGCAGCGCGTGCAGCCACACCGCGATGGCCACCAGGCCCACCGCAAAGAGCAGCAGCGACGGCGCATCGATCAGGTACAACAGCGCACCCAGGATGGCGAGCAGCGGGAACGTGCGAATGCCTCCGGGAGCGGTACGCGGCTCGCGCTTGTAGACGCTTTCCAGCGCCAGGCCCATGAAGACCGCCATGCCGAGCGCCAGACCCAGGCGGGCCGCGACCTCAAGTGGCGTACGCGCGCTCACCATCCGCTACTCCCCTTCGCTTCTGTGCACGTATCGCTCCGCAGAGCCGATTCTGCAACCTCAAGCGCCGTTGCCGGAGCATGGTACGGCCCCCTTCAGCTCGACCCCATTGCCCTCGGGATCCTGAAAATACAGGGAGGGGCCCTCACCCTCCGCACCGTACCGCATTGCCGCCTCTCCCACGCGCACCCCATGCGAGCCCAGATAGGCGCGCAGCCTCGCCTCGTCGAACGGCTTGACGGTGAGGCAGAAGTGATCCAGGTTCTGGCCGGACCCCGTACCCGGGCCCGCGCCTGCCAGGGCGACCTCCGGCACCACATCGATGAGGCTGCGGCCAGCGCGCAGCTGGACCAGGCCGATCTCGGGCTGCACCCGCTCGAGCGAGCAGCCGAGCACCTCACGATAGAAACCCACCAGGCGGTCCGGCTCGCGAGCCCGCAGGACAATGTGATCGATGCCGGCAATCGAAAACGGAGGTGCGGCCATGAGATCCCCCGGTAGTTCGGTGACCTCGAATTGTAGGCGGGTCCACAGCGGCCAGGCCATGGGCCCGGAACCGGAGGACGCCTGATGGGCGCGGCGGGATCCGTGCACGCGGATCGGTCCTGGATTCCATGACGCCCGCACGGGTATTCTGCCTCACGGTCGTGGCTTGACGGCCGATTCCCCCCGGAGTGCCCGTGAACACAGATGCCCTGGTGTACCCTCTCGAATCCCCGCCGGACCCTGGGACGGCGGTCGAAGTGGCGCCGGGCGTGCTCTGGCTCAGGATGAGCCTGCCCATGGCGCTCAATCACATCAACGTCTGGGCGCTCGCCGATGGAGACAGCTGGACCATCGTCGACACCGGGATGCAGACCACCGGGACCGTGGCGGCCTGGCACGGCGCGTTCTCGGGGGCACTCGGCGGTCGGCCCGTCGGACGGGTGATCTGCACCCACATGCACCCCGACCACGTCGGCATGGCCGGCTGGCTGACCCGCCGCTTCGACTGCTCGCTGTACATGACGCGGCTGGAGTACGTCAGCTGCCGCATGCTGGTGGCTGACACCGGGCGGGAAGCGCCCGAGGATGCGGTGCGCTTCTATCGCGCCGCCGGTTGGGATCAGGAAGCGATCGAGGACTACAAAGCGCGGTTCGGTGAATTCGGCAAACGGGTGTATGCGCTCCCCGACAGCTTCCGCCGCGTGACGGACGGGGATGAGCTTCACATCGGCGGCCGCCTGTGGCGCGCCGTCGTCGGCTGCGGTCACTCCCCGGAGCATCTGTGCCTGCATTGCCCGGAGCTCACGCTGATGATCTCGGGCGACCAGGTGCTGCCCCGGATCACCTCCAACGTGTCCGTGTTCCCGACCGAGCCGGAAGCCGACCCGCTCGCCGACTGGCTCGCTTCGCTCGGCGACATCGCCCGCCGGGTGCCCGATGATGTCCTGGTGCTGCCCTCGCACAACGAGCCGTTTCGCGGCCTGCACGCACGCCTCAGTCAACTTCGCGCCGGGCACGAGGAGGTTCTCGGCCGTCTGCGGGAATCGCTCCGGGAACCCAGACGCGCGATCGACATATTCGACATCATGTTCCGCCGGCGCGTCGGCCTGAATCTGCTCAGCCTCGCCACCGGCGAGGCCTTCGCGAACCTCAACTGCCTGATCCACCGCCGGCAGGTGGTGCGGGAGTTCGATGCCGCCGGAATCGCGTGGTACCGGGCGGTGTGAGCGCAA
>JAJYTX010000343.1 GCA_021792815.1 Pseudomonadota bacterium | reverse complement strand
CGTCCTCTCCCAGGCGATCGAGGCCGCGCTGGCTTCGGTGCAGCGCTGCCGGCGCTGCCGCATGTTCGCCGAGGAGGAGTTGTGTTCAATCTGCGCCGCGGCGCAGCGCGACGCGGCGCTGCTGTGCGTGGTCGAGTCGCCCGCCGATGTGCTCGCCATCGAGCACTCGGGCAGCTATCGGGGCCGCTACTTCGTGCTCATGGGACATCTCTCGCCGCTCGATGGCGTGGGGCCGGAGCAGCTCGGGATGCGCGAACTCGAGGCGATTCTCGATGAGGGCGCCGTCCGCGAGCTGATCCTCGCCACCAATCCCACGGTCGAGGGCGAGGCGACCGCGCACTTTCTCGCCGAGCTCGCCGCCCGGCGCGGCCTCACCGCCAGCCGCATTGCGCACGGCGTGCCGATCGGGGGGGAGATCGAATACGTCGATGGCGGCACGCTGGCGCGTGCGCTTGCGGGCCGGCAGGCCGTCTGAGGGCGACTAACGTCGCGCCTTCGGACCCTGAGCATCCTGCAGCGTCTCGCGCAGGCGGCGCAGCCGCCGGTAGCTTTCGTACCGTCGCGGGTGGATCGCCCCGGTCTCGAGGCCCGCGCGTACCGCGCAGTCCGGCTCGCGAAAATGCCGGCAGTCGAGAAAGCGGCAGCCCGCCGCAAGGCGCGCAATCTCGACGAACCCGAGATCCCGGGACTCGAGGTGCTCGACGGCGGGCGCGAAGTCGCGCACCCCCGGGGAGTCCACCAGCTGTCCGCCTTCCGGCAGGTCGAACAGACGCGAAGCGGTGGTCGTGTGACGGCCTTCGGTGGCGCGCATCAGACTGCCGACCATGATCTCGGCGCCCGGGACGAGGTGGCGCGCGAGCGATGATTTGCCGACGCCCGACTGTCCCACCAGGGCCGTGATGCCCGCGGCGCAGGCGGCGCGCAATGCCGGCATGCCCTCGCCGCCCGACGCCGAGGTGCAAATCCAGGGATAACCGGCCGCCGCGTACGCCTGCAACTGCTGCTGCAGCGCCGCGTCGGGCGTGAGGTCGGCCTTATTGAGGACGATCGAGGCGGCGATGCCGGCCGAGTGCGCCGCGGCCAGATAGCGATCCGCGATGAACAGGTCGGGCTGCGGCAGCGGCGCGATGACGACCAACAGGCGGCTGAGGTTGGCCAGAACCGGCTCAGAGCCGCCGCGCACGTTCGCGCGGTACAGCACCGTGCGCCTGGGCAATACCTCGAGCACGTGGACTTCGGCGTGATGCGCATCCTGACGGCAATGCACTTCGTCGCCGCACACGATGGTCAGTCCGCGCCCGAATGGGCGGGCCTTGAGCTGATGCCCATGCGGGTCGCGCACCAGCAGGTGCCGGCCGAACGCGGCGATCACCTGGGCTTGGAACGTTGCTACACTCATGGGGCGGCGATCATCCCCACCGGAACGGCCGCGGAGCGAGCATGCCGAGCGCCGAGCACCTGATCTGGATCGACCTGGAGATGACGGGCCTCAGGCCCGATACCGACGTCATCATCGAGATCGCCACCATCGTCACCGATCGGGAGCTCCACGTGCTCGCCGAAGGGCCGGTGATGGCCGTGCGCCACGGCGAGGAGGCGCTGGCCGCCATGGACGAGTGGAACCGCACACAGCATGGCGGCTCGGGGCTGCTCGCGCGGGTGCGCTCCAGTACGATCGACACGGCGCAGGCGGAGGCGCGCACGCTGGAGTTCCTCTCGCCGCTGGTGACTGCGGGCGCATCACCCATGTGCGGCAACAGCATCTGCCAGGACCGGCGCTTCCTCGCCCGCCACATGCCGCGGCTGGAACGCTTTTTCCACTACCGCAATCTGGACGTGAGCACGCTGAAGGAACTGGCGCGTCGCTGGGCGCCGGCGGTCGGGGCCGGATTCGCGAAGCAGGATGCGCACCTGGCACTGGCCGATATCCGGGAATCGATCCGCGAGCTGCAGTACTACCGCGAGAAGCTGTTCCTGCCGGCTTACCGCGGCGCCTGATCAGCCCACCGCGCGGCCGGCGCGTCCGCGCCCGGTGCGCGACCGACCGCGATGCCGGACAGCCGCTCACAGCCAGCCGCTCAGGCGCGGCCGTCGCCCGCCAGGAACAACCACGTCTCGACCACCGTGTCAGGATTCAGCGAGAGGCTCTCGATGCCCTGATCGACCAGCCAACGTGCCAGGTCAGGATGGTCCGAGGGTCCCTGGCCGCAGATCCCGACGTATTTCCCCCGGGCGCGACACGCGGCAATCGCCATGCCGATCAGGCGCCGCACCGCCTCGTCCCGTTCGTCGAAATGCTTGGCGACGATGGCCGAATCCCGATCCAGGCCGAGCGTGAGCTGTGTCAGGTCGTTCGAGCCGATCGACATGCCGTCGAAGTGCTCGAGGTACTGTTCGGCGAGCAGCGCATTGGTCGGCAGCTCGCACATCATGATGACCTTCAGGCCGTGTTCGCCACGCTTCAGGCCGTTCTCGGCCAGCAGCCCGGTCACCAGGCGTGCCTCATTCACGCTGCGCACGAACGGCACCATGATCTGGACGTTGGTGAGCCCCATCTGCTCGCGCACGCGCCGGATGGCACGGCATTCCAGCTCGAAGCAGGGTCTGAAACCCTCGTCCACGTAGCGCGCGGCGCCGCGGAAGCCGAGCATGGGATTTTCCTCGTGCGGCTCGTAGCGGCTGCCGCCGATGAGGTTGGCGTATTCGTTGGATTTGAAGTCCGAGAGGCGCACGATCACCGGTTCCGGCGCGAAGGCCGCCGCGATCTGGGCGATGCCTTCGGAGAGCTTTTCCACGTAGAAGCCGACCGGATCATCATAGCCCGCCATCTGCGCGCGGATCTGTTCCTGCAGGGCACCGTCGAGGCGTTCGTACTCGAGCAGGGCGCGCGGATGCACGCCGATCATACGGTTGATGATGAACTCCAGGCGCGCGAGCCCCACGCCGCGATTGGGAATGCCCGCGAAGTCGAAGGCCCGGTCCGGATTGCCGACATTCATCATGATCTTCACGGGAATCTTCGGCAGCGAGTCGAGTTCGATCAGTCGCCGCTCGAATTCCAGGATGCCCTCGTAGACATAGCCGGTGTCGCCTTCGGCGCACGAGACGGTGACCGGCTGTCCTTCACCGATGCGCTGCGTGGCATCGGCGCACCCGACAACCGCGGGAATGCCGAGTTCACGGGCGATGATGGCCGCATGACAGGTGCGGCCGCCGCGGTTGGTCACGATGGCCGACGCGCGCTTCATGACCGGCTCCCAGTCGGGATCGGTCATATCGGCGACGAGCACATCGCCCGCCTGCACGCGGGCCATCTCCTCGACGCCGCGGATGATGCGCGCCGGTCCCGACCCGATGCGCTGGCCGATGCTGCGGCCCGTGGCGAGCACGCGGCCCCGCGATCTCAGCGAGAAGCGC
Source organism: Pseudomonadota bacterium (assembly GCA_021792815.1). The sequence goes on along the minus strand of JAJYTX010000343.1, from coordinate 652 downwards.
TGAATGGTGCGCCCGGCGCGGCTCTGCACGGTTTCCGGGCGGGCCTGCAGGATGAAGATCCGGCCGCTCTGCCCATCCTTGCCCCACTCGATGTCCATGGGCTTGCCGTAGTGGTCCTCGATGATGAGCGCCTGGCGCGCAAGCGAGACGAGGTCGGCCTCCGAGAGGCAGAAGCGCAGGCGTTCGTCCCGGGGCACCTCGACGGTGCGTACCCGTGCGCCGGATTCCACCGGCGCATATACCATCTTGATGGCCTTGGCGCCGAGGTTACGGCGCAGCACCGCCGCTTTGCCGGCGCGTACCGCCGGCTTGTAGAGGTAGAACTCGTCGGGATTGACCGCGCCCTGTACGACGGTCTCACCGAGGCCGTAGGAAGCGGTGATGAATACGACGTCCCGGAAGCCCGAGTCGGTGTCGAGGGTGAACATCACGCCGCTGGAGCCGAGGTCGCTGCGCACCATGTGCTGCACGCCTGCGGAAAGCGCCACGGCATCGTGACTGAAGCCCTGATGGACGCGGTAGGCGATCGCCCGGTCGTTGAACAGTGAGGCGAACACCTCGTGCATGGCCTGCAGCACCTGTGTCTCGCCGCGCACGTTCAGAAACGTTTCCTGCTGTCCGGCGAAGGATGCTTCGGGAAGATCCTCGGCGG
>JAJYTX010000342.1 GCA_021792815.1 Pseudomonadota bacterium | reverse complement strand
TGATGCCGCAATTGCGCACGAACACACCGCTGTCGAGCGCGAAATTGCCGGTTTCCGGCACCGTCAGGCAGTAGACGTCGTGCTCGCCCGGCAACTCCCGGACCGACACCACCCGGTGATTGCGATACGCCGCGGCGATGCGCAGCGCGCCCGCCGGCGCCCGCGGCGCGGGGCGCGGCAACGCGCGGTCGCCCGGCTCCCCGGGGCGGCGCGGCGCGTCGGCGCCGATGCCGTGCCTGAGCCGGCATTGCGCGGCCAGCCGCTGCGTGGCGTACATACGGCCATCGAACGGCTGATACACCGCCTCGCGGCCCGCCACGCGCTCGCGGTACAGCGGCATGAGCGCATCGCCCGGACGCAGACTGTGCGCCTCGGCGAGCCGCCCGTCGCGGCGCAGGAACTGGTGGTCGGGCGTGGCGCGGATGCGCGCGCCGTTGTCCAGTCCGATCTCGAGCAGCGCGTCACGCCCGATGAATCTCGGCGCCTCGAGCCGCGAGACGATCAGCCGGCCGTCCGGGCCGATGCCATAGCCCGAGAAACGCCCGCCGGAATCCCGACGGCGCGCCATCTGCTCGAGCGTCGGCGCGCTGCCGTCGGCGAGCGCCACACGGGTATCGCCGCTGAAGCAGCGGGCATAGGTCGATTTACCCAGGGTCACGACCAGCACGCTGCGCGGAATGCGGAAATACTCGATGGTGCGCGCCAGCGCGAAGGAGTTCGGCGGAATCACGCACACTTCGGACCGCAGGTCCACGAAACTCTTCTCGTCGAAGCCCTTCGGATCGACGATCGTCGAATTGATGTTGGTGAAGATCTTGAATTCGTTGGCGCAGCGCACGTCGTAGCCGTAGCTGGACGTGCCGTAGGAGACGATCTTGTGGCCGTCGACGTAGCGGACCTGGTCGGCCTCGAACGGCTCGATCATGCCCTGCTCGCGCGCCATGCGCCGGATCCAGTGGTCAGACTTGATGCTCATCGGGGCGATCATGTTCCGGGCAGATAAAACATCGAGGGTCATCCGGGCGCGCGTGCCTCGAGCGCGCCCGCGCCGCCACGCCGCTCAATGCGACGGTCACGGCCGCCGCGCCCGCTTCATTTTTTCTCGACGACGATCTTGGGAAACACGCCGCTGTGATCGAGCGGACGGCCCGCGAGCGCCCCGGCGGTGCGCCGCGCCATGTCGAAATACGCCTTCGCGCGCGGGGACTCCGGGGCCGCGAGCACCGTCGGCTGCCCGCCGTCGGCCTCTTCGCGGATGCGCACATCGAGCGGCAGCTCCCCGAGCAGCCGCACGCCGTACTGGGCCGCCATGCGCGCCCCGCCTCCCTCGCCGAAGATGTGCTCCACGTGACCGCAGTGAGAGCAGACGTGCACGCTCATGTTCTCCACGATGCCGAGCACCGGCACCGAGACTTTCTCGAACATCTTCAGTCCCTTGCCGGCATCCGCCAGGGCGATGTCCTGCGGTGTGGTGACGATCACCGCGCCGGCGACGGGCACGCGCTGTGCGAGGGTGAGCTGGATATCCCCGGTGCCCGGCGGCATGTCGACCACCAGGTAGTCGAGCTCGCCCCAGTGGGTCTCGGCGAGAAGCTGGCTCAGCGCCTGGGTGACCATCGGGCCGCGCCACACCATCGGCTGGTCGGCATCCACCAGGAAGCCGATCGACATCGCCTCCACCCCGTGTTTTTTCAACGGCTCGATGTGCTTGCCGTCGTGCGAGACGGGTTGCTCGCCGGCCAGACCCAGCATCAGCGGCTGGCTCGGTCCGTAGATGTCCGCATCGAGCACCCCGACCCGGGCGCCCTGCCGGGCCCAGGCGAGCGCCAGATTCACCGCCACCGTGGATTTGCCCACCCCGCCCTTACCCGAGGCGACCGCCACGATGTTCTTGATCTTGGCGAGCGGCTGCAGAGGCCTCTGCACCGCATGCACGCGGATCTGCGATTGCACCTCGACACGCAGGGGTGCCGTCTGTCCGGCGGCCCGCACGTGCGCACCGAGCTCCGCGGCGAACGTCTCCTGGTAGCCCCCGACCGGCAACCCGAGCACGATCCGGGCCAGGTAGCCGCCGTCGGCCGCCGTCAGCTCGCGCAGCGCGCCCGCCTCGCGCAGCGTCTGGTGCAGGTACGGGTCGGCGTAGGACTCGATGGCGGCGCGCAGGCCGTCGAGGATCGGATCGTCGGAGGAAACTTCGGCCATGGGAGTCTGTCGGCGCTGCCAGTGAATGAGGTGCACCATTCTAGAGCGTTACGCGGCAATTCGCATGACGGCAGTACGGCTGTGGCATACTGCCGCCACGTCCGCGCCGAGCCTTTGCGCTCTCGAGCCCGGCGACCGGGGAGAGCGGCCCGCGCTGTTCCGGCGACCGCGGGGCGCAGCGAGGTGGGGCTTGCAGGGCAGTGCACTGGAGTGCCGCGGCAGATCGGCTGATGAGCTTTTTTACCAATGTGCGCGCCGACCGGTTGATCACCGCCATCCGCTCCTCGGCGGACCCGGCGAGCGCCGAAACCCAAAAATCCGTTGCACGCCTCAAGGATATCGGGCCCGGAGCCATCGGCCCGATTCTCGCAGCGCTGCCCGAGGCGGACAAAAACGCGACGCTCGCCCTGGTGGAGGTGCTGGCCCACCTCGTCGGGCCGAAGACCTTCCCGCAATTCGTGCAGGGGCTGGTCGAAGGCAGTCCGCGGGTGGTCGCCGGCATCGCCTGGGCTCTGACCAGCAGCCGCAGCTTCCCGGCCCAGCTGCTGCTCGATGCGCTCGCCACCCCGGGGATCGCCAAGGCCAAAGTGCTCGAGGTGATCGCCGCGCACAAGTCGCGCTTCACGGTCCGTGAGCTGCTCAACGCCGCCTACACGCAGGAACCCAATGAGAAGGCGGCGCTGTTTCGCATCATCGGCGAGCTCACCGGACCCAGCACCCTGCCCGAGCTCGTCCAGCGGCTTCACGGCAAGGATCCGATCGCGCGGGTGCACATCATCAACGTGCTCGCCCGTTTCAACACCGCGGAGGTCCACACGGCGCTGCAGGGCATGCTGCGCGACCCCAACAAGCTGATCCGCGCGGCGACGCTCTCGGCGTTGCAGCGCATGGACGGCGCGATCGACGTCGAGAAGGTCTGCGAACTGCTGAAGGATCCCGAGATCGACGTGCAGAACAAGGCGGTCGACGTCGTCATCAAGGCGAACGATCCCGAGACCATCCGCTACCTGATCGCCGTGCTGAAGGACGAGAGCGAGAGCGCCCGGCGGGCCGCGGTCGAGGTGCTGAACGAAATCGGCGACGCGAAGTCGGTGAAGTACCTGCTCGGGGCGATCAAGGACAGCGACTGGTGGGTGCGTTCGCGGGCCGCAGATGCGCTCGGCAAGATCGGCGGTCCGCGGGTCATCGACGCGGTGCTGCAACTCGTCAGGGACCCGGAGGAGGACATCCGCCGCGCCGCCATCGAGATCCTCAATCAGACCAAGGACGAGCGCGCCGTCGATGCGCTCATCCAGGCGACCCGCGACCCGGACTGGTGGGTGAGCGAGCGCGCCGTCGATGCGCTCGCCGAGATCGGCAGCAAGCGCGCCGTGCCCCGCCTGCTCGAGATGCTGAGGGAGGGCAAACCCAAGGCCCTGCCGATCGTGGTGCGCGCCCTCGGCAAGCTCGGCGACGGCCAGCTGGCCGAAACGCTGATACCGTTGCTCGCGAGGCCCGAGCGCGAGCTGAAGATCGAGGTCATGCAGGCCCTCGCCAGCATCGCCGATGCGCCGAACGCCGAGCCGGTGCGCAGCCAGCTCAAGGCACAGGCCACCGCCACCGACCAGACGATCGCGCGCGCCGCCGAGGGGGCGCTCGCCGACCTCGAGCGGCGCCTGGCGCAGGGCCCGGCGAGCACGGAAATCATCCTGCCGCGCGCCCCACCCTCGCCCGCGGTGGGTCCGGAGTTCGCCCGCGCGGCCGCGAACGACACGGCACGGCTCGACATCCAGATCCTCAAGGCGGGCGACATCCTCGAGGGCCGCTACAAGTACATCGAGCGCATCGGCAAGGGCGCCTTCGGCACCGTGCTGCTGATGGAGGACACGGTGGT
>JAJYTX010000341.1 GCA_021792815.1 Pseudomonadota bacterium | reverse complement strand
CCGTGAGCTTCTGCGGATTGACCGAGACCTCGACTTCGGGCGTCTTGCCCCCGAGCACGCCCACCCGGCGGATGCCCGGGATGCCGGTGAGGAGCGGGGTGATCTGATACTGGGCGAGCTGCTTGAGGGCCGCAGGCGAGACCGTCTTCGAGATGAGCGCATAGGAGACGAACGGCATGATGACGTTCGGGCTCATCTGGATGATGTCATAGGTGGTACCCCGGGGGAGCGACGGCAGCTCCTGGGCGAAGGCGGCGTCCACCGCGAGCAGCGCCTCGTTCATGTCGTAGCCCCAGGGGAAATCGACGAAGATCTCCGCCGAGCCGCGCGAGGTCGTCGAGCTCACGTCCACTGCCGCCGGCACGGCGCGCGCCACGCGCTCGAGCGGTTCGGTCACATCCACCAACATCTGCCTCGCCGGCATGGCGCCCGTGCTCACCTCGATCCGGATGCGCGGGAAGCTCGTGACCGGGAAAAGCCCGACCGGCAGAGTGATCGCCGCGAAGACCCCTGCCAGGGCGAGCGCAAAGGCGATGGTGAGCAGTGAGCGGCGGTGATGCTCGACCCAGGCGGAGAAGCTCATCGGCCGGCTCTCAACCGCCGCCCTTGGGCGGCGGGTCGGCCAGCCGGATCCGCATGCCGTCCTCGAGCTGATAATTGCCCGTGAGCACCAGGGCCGCATGCGGGTCGAGCGCGCCGGAGATGACGTTCTCGTCGGTGTCGGAATCAAGGACCCGCACCGGCACCTTGTGCGCGATTCCGTTGAGCGCCTGGACGACGTAGGGGGTACCGCTGTCGTTGACCAGGATGGCCCGGTGCGGCACGACGTAGCCGAGCACCTCCGCCGTGACGATGCGTGCCTCGGCAACCTCGCCGGGCAGGAATTTCCCCGGCGGCAGCGCGATCTGCACCGGCACCAGTCCACTGGCCAGATTGGCCGCCGCGCCACCGACCGCCACGCGGGCGCTCACCCAGTGATCCGAGCCCGCCGCCTTGACGGTAGCCCGGTCCCCCGCATGCACCTCGAGTGCCTGTGCGGGCACTACACCGGCGCTGAGCACGAGCCGGCTCGGCGCCGCGAGGGTCAGCATGGGAGAGCCCACGGTGACGATATCGCCGGAATGCACCGACAGCGCCGTGACGATGGATTCGAACGGGGCGCGCAGCATGTACGCACCGCCCGCGCCCGAAGCATGCAGCGCATGGAGCGTCACGCGCGCATCGCTCTCGGCCTTCCGGGCCTGCGCGAGCTGTTGGGTGGTCGCAAGATGCAGCGTGAACAGTCTGCGCGTGCTCTTGACCAGGTCCTTCGCCACCATCAGCGCCGACTTTGCCTGCTGGTAGGCCACCGAGGTCTGCGGGCTCGGCAGCAGCGTGACGAGCGGTGCGCCGGCCCGAACCTGCTGGCCGAGATGCGCATCGACCACACCCACCACCGCCGACTCCGGCGCCATGAGCACCTTGCCGCCGGAGTTGCTCGCCCGGACCGTGCCATACGCCGCGACCACATGCGGCAGGGTGCCCCTCTTGAGCCGGGTGAGAGTCACCAACACGCTGGGGGCGGCCGCTTCTGTGCCGTCGGCCCGTGCCGGCAGCGCCCGCCACGCGGCGGCCGCGAGACAGACCACCGCGAGGCAGACAACCGAGGCAATCATTCCGCGACTCATCAGGTCTTCCTCTTGCATTCGGGCGAGGCGATACGGGTCTGCGGCAGACCCTCGCCGAGCTCCACGGTCATCACGATGTCGGCCGCTCCGAGCGAGCGCGCCAGCGCGACAGCCTCGAGCTCACGCTGCAGCGCGGTGGTCTCGTAATCGGTGAGCGCCCGCTCGCCGATGGCACCCTGTGCATAGGCCTGCTGGGCGGCGCTCGAGAGCGCCGCGGCCGACGCCGCCGCGCGCTGCGCGGTGCGCAGTTCGCGGCGCAGGCGCCGGATCTGCGCGGCGAGCCCCTTCGCCGCGCCCACCGCCTGATCGAGTCTCGCCTGGTACTGCTCGTGAAGCGCCAGCCGCGTGGCGCGCGTCCGGGCGACCTGGCCCTGGTTGCGATCGAAGAGGGGCAGGTCGAAGTTCGCGACCGGGCCGGCGTTGCGCACGTTGCCGTTGTCGTCCTCCCATATGCCGCCCAACGCGAAGGCGGGAAACTGTCCGATGATCGCGCTGCGCACATCCTCGTCGGCCGACCGGTATCCGAGCCGCAGTGCCACCAGGTCTGGCCGGCGATCCGGCAGCGTGGCGAGCAGCGACCCGAGTTTCGAGGGCGGCGGCCGCAGGCGCGGCGCGCCGATCGGGAAACGCACCGAGGGCTCGAGTCCCAACAGGGCATCGAGCGTCTGCCAGTTACGCATCTGCACGAGACGCAGCGCGGCGAGCGTCTGATCCGCAGCCGCTTTGGCTGCAAGGAGCGGCGCCAGAGCGCTGAGATCGAGGGCGCCCGAACGGGCAGCGGCTCTCGCCTGGCGCACCTCCAGGGCAATCAGCTTCGCCTCCCGCAGACTGAGATCGATCGAGGTCCCTCCCCAGTACAGCTCGAGCCCGAGGAGCCGCGCCTGCTGGGCGACCTGCCACTCGCGCCACAGCAAGTCGGCGTTCACCTGGCGCACCAGGAAATGCGCCGACTTCACCCGGGGGTGATAGGTGAGGATCGCTCTGACGTCCTGCGAGAGCGAGGCGGCCCAGCCAGAGGTGCCGATCCCTCCGAGGAATGCCTCATAGCTGAAGTTGGCCGAGGGATTCGGCAGGAGCGAGGCCTGAAGCAGCCCCGCCTGCGCGAGGTCCATCTCGCCCCGCTCCTCGCGCAGCGAAGGATCGTTGAGCACGGCCAGCAGGCCGATGTCGCCAAGACCCAACGGCTTGTCCGTGGCGATGCGCCGCGGCGCCTCGCCGGAACGCAGCGCCGGCAGCTGCGTACGCAGGCCGGAAAGCGCCCCGATGAGATTGGGTCCGCGCGCCAGCGGCAGCGGATGATAGAGCGCGCAGCCGCCGAGCAGCCCGGCACACGCAAGGGCCGCACAGAGCGTGCGCCAGCGAGGCGTGCGGCGCGCGCGCCTCCCGGGGCCGGTCGAATCATCGCAGTGGGCGGCGCGGGCCGAACCGCCGGTCGGTGCCATCGAGTGCTTGCCTTCCCGAAACTCGCCAAATGGTCGAGACTCCGCGCGGAGCCTGATCCGGGTACCTTGGCAGCCAATACTGACCAAGTCCTGACGAGCGCCGGGCCGGAGATTGCGGATAATATCGGACCGGCGCCGGGGCGGCGAATCACGATGAGAGTCCTGCTGGTCGAAGATCACCTGGCGATCCGCGAAATGATTGCCGATCACCTGCGCGAGCGCGGCTTCGCCGTCGACGCCGTGGGCCGCGGCGAGCAGGCGCTCGCGGCCGTGCGCGTCGCGGCCATGGACGCGGTGGTGCTCGACCTCGGGCTGCCCGATACCGACGGGATGCAGCTGCTCGGCGCGCTGCGCGGGCAGCATCCGGACCTGCCGGCGATCATCCTCACGGCGCGCGACAGCATCGAGGACCGGCTGCGGGGTCTGAACTCCGGCGCTGACGACTACATCGTCAAGCCCTTCAACCTCCTGGAGCTCGAAGCGCGGCTGCGCGCCGTGCTGCGCCGGGCCGGCAGCCGTCGCCAGACCGAATACTCTCTCGGCGGTGTCACCTTCAACACCATCACCCGCCAGGCCGCGGCGTTCGGTCAACCGCTCGATCTGACGCGGCGCGAGACCGCGTTGCTCGAAGAGCTGCTGCGGGTCCCCGGACAGGTGATCACCAAGGATCGGCTCGAGGACCGTCTCTACGGGCTGGAGGATGCCGGCAGCGCCAATGCGCTCGAAGCGGCGGTCTCACGTCTGCGGCGCAAGCTCGCCGGCACCGATGCGCAGCTCGCCATCGAGACCAAATGGGGCATCGGCTACCGGCTGGTGCAGACCGGCGGCGCATGAGCCGTCCACACAGCCTGCGGCTGCGCCTGCTCGGGGTGATGTTCGCGCTGTTCACCCTCGGGCTCGGCGCCTCGTTCGCCGAGTACCGCTTCGAGGTGCACAACATCATCGAGGGCCTGCACGCGCGCACGC
>JAJYTX010000340.1 GCA_021792815.1 Pseudomonadota bacterium | reverse complement strand
TTCGGAATAATCGGTGGTGATGTGTTCGCTGGCCAGCGCGGACCCCAGCGCGCGCGGATGCGCCGTCTGGGCGAGATACCCCTGCGGCGTCACGCGCAACGACTCCTTCTCCACGCCCCGCCGGCCGCCCTGCAGGACCTCGGGCTGCCCGCTGTTGAGGAGCGAAGACAGGCGCCGCTCGAACGGGGTGTCGATCGCAACAGTGTTCATCGGGTCCGCCGGCGCCGGTCGCTCACGGCTTGCGCATGAGTGCGAGGAAACGCCGGATGCGCGCGGCGTTCGTGCCGACGTCGCTCACTCCCACCCGCGACTCCGATCTCACATCGACACGCGAGCCGCCGCCGCTCGGGGTCACTCTGACCACGACGTCATCCTTGAAATCGAAGAAGAATGTATGCGCGGTCGCCTCGAGACGACCCTGCGCGGGCACATAGGCATCGATCCGCCAGCCCATCTCCCGGGCGACCCGCCGCGCCCGCGCAAGAGCCTGCTCCGGCGGCACCGTCAGGTACAGCGGCCTGATGTACGGGTAGTACTCCCGCTGCAGCTGCGGCACATCGATGATCCGGCCGCCGACGCGCATGCGCCGCACGTATTCAGGGGAATTGACCGCGTGCGCGCGCTCGCGCAGCCGGATGGCGGCCACGAACGCCGGTGGGTTGGTCAGATCCGTGCTGATGTCGTGAATGGGCGGCGCGGAGCGCGCTTTCTCGACCCAGGTGAACACATATGCGGTGACGCCGAGTCCGGCTACGATGCCGACCACGGCCGCGGCGCGGGGAATCGGCGCGTGCTTCGCCGTGGCGATGAGCATCCCGAGGATCGCCACGGCCGTGCCGATCACCGTTGCGCCGAGCCCCACCATCAGCGTCATGAGCGCCGTGCCGAAGCTGGTGAGGGAAAAGCGGTTGAGCTGCCCGGAAAGCAGCGCGATCAGGATGCCGGCGGTGAGAATCCAGAGCCCCGCCTGCGTCAGCTGAGTCGGCCACCGCGGTGCGCGCAGCGGAGGGAAGCGGGAAGTGGTCATGGAGAAACCCTGTGCTGTGACCCGAGCTTGTTGCCCGGCGCCGTTTCGGGCATCTTGCAGCCTTACGGCGAGTCACGCAACAGAGATCCACCCCATGATCGGCATAATCGGCGGCACCGGCCTGTATCGCATGGACGGCCTTGAAGTCACGGAAACACGCGAAGTGGACACGCCTTTCGGCCGGCCGTCTTCGCCAGTCATGCTGGGCCGGCTCGGCGGACGGCCGGTCGGCTTCCTCGCCCGGCACGGCCTGCGGCACGATCTGCTGCCGAGCGAGATCAATTTCCGGGCGAACATCTGGGCGCTGAAAGGCGTGGGCGCGCGCACGCTCATCGGGGTCTCTGCGGTCGGCAGCCTGCGCGAAGAGATCCGCCCCGGAGACCTGGCGCTGCCCTCGCAGTACCTGGACTTCACCAAGGGGTTGCGCGCCGCCAGCTTCTTCGGCAAAGGACTGGCCGCTCACGTCTCGACCGCTCATCCGACCTGCGGCGTGACGGCCGGATTGCTGGCCCGCACGGCGCAATCCCTCGGCCAGCCCCTGCACCGGGACAAGACCTATGCGTGTGTCGAGGGCCCGCGGCTCGGCACGCGCGCCGAGAGCCTCTGGCTGCGCGGCGCGGGCGCCGACCTGGTCGGCATGACCAACGTACCGGAGGCCTTTCTCGCCCTCGAGGCCCAGCTCGGCTACTGCACCATCGCGGTGGCGACCGACTACGACTGCTGGCTGGACGACCCGACCCAACACGTGTCGCTCGAGCAGGTGATGAACCAGTTCCGCGACAGCCTGGCGCGGGTGCAGCGGCTCATCGCACGCGCCGTGGCGGATTACACCGAGGACGAGTCCCGTCCCTGCCGGCACTCGCTCGCCTCGGCGGTGATCACGCCGCGGGAGCAGCTGACGACCGAGCAGAGGACGATCCTCGACTTTCTGGCTGGCTGACCCGATCGGTTTACGCGACGCGCCAGCGCCGCGCAGGCTCGCGCCCGGCGCGGCGGAGCGCTCACGGCGTGCCCGCAGTGTCGTCGACGCTCTGCGGCGACAGTCGTTGCTGCGGCTGCGTGAGCGAGGTGAGCAGCTCGTTCAGCCGGCGTCTTGCCGGCCGCAGGTCGCGGGCGAGCGCCTCGAATGCCAGGCGGAAGTCCGAGACCTCGTCGATGTCATAGGAGGCTGCCAGGCGGGCGACCGCCAGGCCGGCCGCCTGGCAGTTTCGCTCGAGCGCCGCGCCGAGCCCCGATTCGCTCCACGGCAGGGCGCTCAGGGCAGGCCACGGCAGCCGCGAACCCATCAGGGTCACACCGCCATCCGCCGCAGGCATCAGCACGCAGTCGGTACGATCGAGCGTGGCGGCCGCAGTCGCCAGATCACCGGACTGCATCGAAGGCGCGTCGCTGCCGATGAACAGCACGCGCGCGCAGCCCCGCTGCCGCACGATGGCGTCGACCGAGTTGATCCGTTGACCGAGATTACCCTCTGGCTGGGGGATCACCCACTTGGGTCGGGGCAGCAGACCGTCGGCCCATGCGGCATCCTCGGCGAGCGCCGGAGACACGATGAGGCGACCCGGCCAGACGGCCGCATCCTCCAGTGCACAGTCCAGCAGAGCCCGGGCCACCGCGAGCGCCCGTGCGGCACCGAGAGCGCGGGCCAGGCGCTGCTTGCCGGAGCCGGGGCGCGGGCGGCGGCAGAACAGAACGAGCGCGGTGTGAAATGGCGCGAAATCCGGCATATGGTGGCGATCGGGACGCCCGGAACATTGGGGCAACCCGCACAGGCCGTGCCCTCTGCAAGGCGCCCCCCTGGGGGAAAGACCGTTCCCGGGGCGGATCCGTTCCCAGCGCAGCGTGATCCTGCCGCAGGCGCCCCGGGGAAGCCGGGCATGGCCCGCGGTGGCGCGGCCGAACGACCGCGCCCGTCGGGTCATCCGCTCCGAGGCGGTCTGCGACGGCTGCGCAGGGGGGCGTCAGCCGCATCGGGCATCCGTGAGTCAGCGCCGCAGCTCGACCAGCGCGAGGGCGTGAGGCCGCAGGCGCAGCGTCAACTGAGGCGAGGTCCCGCGAAGGGCCTCGATCCGGGGCGGCGGCAACCGTGCGGCGGCCAGGAGTATCCTGCGCTGCGCGACGCTCGGGTATTTCGGCGATCCCATGGCCTCCCAGTCGGCGAGCGGCGAGCCATGGTCGCGGTCGACGAGCCAGATATACGCCCGCCGCGCGCCCGCGACGTTCCGGAAATCCAACCGATAGGTCCGGGCGGCGCCGCCTGGACCCGGCGGCGCGTAATTCCACACGGCGACCGCCAGTGACCCGTCCTTGCGCCGCGTCACCAGCGCCGAGTGCGATGACTCCGCCAGACGCTGCGTACCCAATGCATGCAGCAGCCTGAAGTCGTTGAACGACGCCTTCGGAATGCCGCCGGCCGCGATCAGCCCGAAGCCTCCGTGGAACGGCGTCCTGACCACACCCTGCTCCTCGAAGACATCCGAGAACGTCCAATACGACATCAGCTTCACCAGACCGTCGGTGGCGCGTATCGTGTTGGCGAGCCACGGACCGATGTAGGGTGAATCGGTAACGTCGACTTCGTCACCGGTGTAGGTGGCGTTGAATTCGCTGAAGATGACCGGCACATCCGGCATGGGCGATTCGAGCACCTGACGGTGTATCTTCTCGACGGCCCGGATGACCATGTCCCGTCGGCCGATGTGCTCATGCCGATGGAAGACGTTTTCGGCGGTGTCGTCGCCGTAGACGTGAGTCGAGACGAAGTCCACCGGAACATGCCGCGAGGCGCAAAAGCGCAGAAAATCCGGAACCCAGGCCGCCTGCGCCGTCGCCGGCCCCCCCACGCGCAGCAACGGGCTGACACTCTTCAATGCCCGCGCCGTCACCTCGTACAGGTGGAAATAGCTCGCCTGCTTCGGTGTGCCCGCCCAGAACGCGATGTTCGGCTCGTTCCAGACCTCGAAGTACCAGCGGGAGACCTCGGCGATACCGTAGCGCTTCACCAGGTGTCGCGCGAAATGGCGGATCAGCCCGGCCCAGAGAGACCAGCTTTTGGGCGGCGC
>JAJYTX010000339.1 GCA_021792815.1 Pseudomonadota bacterium | reverse complement strand
GCGAGAAGCTGCTCAGCTGGATGCCCTGGTTGAGACCGCGGCGCTTCGGGTGAGACGCCTCACCGGTGAGCGCCACGCTGGTCGAAAGGAATGCTCCCTCGGTCGCGCCCATGACGCCGCGGATCGCCACCAGCATGGTGACCCCGGTGACCATGCCGGTGACGCCCGCGAGGCTGGAGAACAGCAGCAGCGCGGGGATGAGAATCCTGCGCCGCCCAACGCGGTCGGACAGATTGCCCATCAGCGTCGAGAACGTTCCCCAGCACAGCGCCAACGCACCGACGGCATAGCCGAGGTCCTGATAGGTGAGATGCAGGTCGCGCATCATCGTGGGGAACAGCGGCGCAATGATCCACCGGTCGAGTCCCACCAGCCCGAAACCCAGAAACAGCAGCAGCACCGCCCGCCACTCGTAGGCGGTATCGAAGTTCTCCGGCTCGCTCACGGGCGTTTCCCCTGCAGGCTTCCGGCAGCGACCCACGCGACCGCGCCGGGAGGATCCTGCCGGTCACGCCCGGGAGCCGCCCGCTCGCGCTCCAGCCGCGCAACATACGTCTCTGACATGTCTCTTCCTCCGAACGCCTGATCGGCAGCAGCCGGTACAGGCACGGCTCAAGATGCAGACTCGCCCGTCGGGGCGAGGTCTTGCTGCAAATTCGCAGCGCGTCTTCGACGCGCGCCACCCCCGAAGCCTGCGCCAGCGGCAGTCGGTTCAGCCGGCGCAGGTCATCCGTGAGCTTACACTGTCCGGCGGTGCTCCCGGGTCCGGCGCGCAGCCCGCGCAGATGCCGCGGACCGGTTCACCCGATCGGCACTCTGCCCCCTCACATGAATTTCCGGTCGTCGATGGCGCGGCCTCGAAACACTCGGCTTGAGACGGATGAGCGGCCTGATTTGGCAATCCGGTGGCTGCGGCCGCCATTGCAGGATTTCGCACCTGATTCGTCTAAAGCTTATGATCCGGGGGAATGTCCAGGCAGCCGATGGCGGTATGAGCAACGGGCGCTCGGGGCGGGGATCTTCGGACGATGCCGCCACTGCGGAGCAGAATTCTCAGCGGCACTCCGAGCTGATCACACGCCTGTTCCGCGAGCACAATCAGGCGCTGGTGCGATTTCTCGCGCTGCGGGTGCGGTCGCAGCAGGAGGCCCGGGAGATCGCCCAGGAAGCCTACGTCCGGCTGCTCAAGCTCGACCAGCCGGGCGCGGTCAGCTTCCTGCGCGCCCTGTTGTTCAAGATCGCCGCCAACCTCGCGGTCGATCACATCCGGCACGAGCAGACGGCACGCCGCTATGCGCGGGAAAGCGGCTTCCTCGACGAATGGGCTCTGCCGCCGACCCCGGAGCGCGCGGCCGGCAGCGCCCAGGAGCTGCAGATCCTGGATCGTCTCATCGAGGAGCTGCCGCCGAAATGCCGGCAGGCCTTTCTGCTGCACAGGTTGCACGGCCTGGATTTCCCCGAGATTGCCCGTCGCATGGGTCTGGGCGAGCGCATGGTGCGGACGTATGTGGTGCGGGCCGTGCTTTACTGCCGCGCCGGCCTGGATGCGGCGGATGCCACCGCGGGAGACGAGAGTCATGGATAGACGCCTTCAGGCGCAGCTCGAAGCCGATCCCGTGCTGCAGGAGGCCACCGAGTGGCTCGTGGAGCTTCACGGCGGCAACGTTCCCGGGGAACGGATCAGCCAGTGGCAGCAGTGGCTCGCGGAAGGCGCGCACCAGCAGGCATTCGACCGCGTGGAATCACTCTGGCACATGACAGCGGAAGTGAAGCCCGCGTGGCCGAGCCAGGCCGAACTCACCCGGGACGAATACGCCGGGAACGAAGGGATCGCGGCATGGCGTGCGCGGACCCGGCCGGACCCTGCCGAGCCTGGCAGAGGTGGCTGCCCGAGGCAGCTGTCGCTGGGGCGCGGTCCGTGGCGATGGGGCCGCGGTCGTTTCGGGGCGCTGGCGGCCACGGCGATGACCGCAGCCCTCGCCGTGGGAGTGATCTACTGGCCCGCGATTCGTGCGTTCTTCCAGGGCGGAAGTCGGATCTTCGTGCACACCGGCATCGGACAGACCCGTACGTTCACGCTGCAGGATGGCACAGCGATCTCGGTCGGTCCGGACACGACACTCACCGTCACCCTGCGCGCGCATTCCCGCTCGATAGCGCTGCGGAGCGGCGAAGCTTATTTTCGCGTCAGAAAAGAGCCCTCCCGGCCGTTTACCGTACGGGCCGGCCATAGCACCGTCACCGACCTGGGGACCCTGTTCGATGTGCGGCACGTGGACAGGGGGATCGTGGTGTCGGTCGCCGAAGGCATGGTGCGTGTCACGACCTCCCTGCCACAGCCGCACGGCGCACCGTCGAAACCCTCCGGCCGGGCTGCCCGCGTGCTGGCCATTCGACTGCGGACGGGTCAGCGTCTGGCACTGGAACCCTTCGATACCGTGCCGCGGATCGCCACGATCGACCCGAAATGGGTCGCCAGCTGGCGCCAGAACCGCCTGCACTACCTGGATGAGCCGCTGGGCAGCGTGGTCGCCGATCTCGACCGCTACTCCCGGCGGCGGATCAGCGTGGCGGATCCGGCCATTGCCCGGCTGCGCGTCACGGCCGTCGTGACCGTGCAGGGGATCGACGCCTGGCTCGCCAGCCTCGCCGCCGCGTTCCCGGTGCGCGTGGTGCGGCAGCCCGGCGCAGTGATCATCGAGCCGCGTCACACCCCTGGGATCCCCTGAGCCACTCGAGGGCTCAATCGACGGGCTCGGCCGAGCGGGAGCGGACGCGCAGCCGCGCCGCGCTGCGGAGCGCCTCGACGAAATTTTCCCGCGGCGGGTTGTCCGTGTTACGCAGGCGCAGGACTCCCAGTTCGATCGGCGTCGCCTTGCGAGGCAGGCGCCGGTATCGGACGCCGGAACGCCGGAGGTTGCGGACCGAGGAAGGCACCAGCGCGAAACCCATGCCGCTCGAGACCAGCCCGATCACAGTCTGCATCTGCCGGGCCTGCTGGGTGATGCGCGGGGCGAAGCCAAACGAGCGGCAATAGCTGATCGTGAGGTCGTACAGGCCGGGGGCGATGTCGCGCGGCGGGACAATGAAATGCTCTTTCGCCAGCGCGCGCAGATCGATCGCCCCGATTCCCCTGACGGCCGGATGCCCCGATGGCGCGGCGAGCACCAGGTCTTCACACAGCAAGCGCTCGAACTCGAGGTCTGGCTCGTCCACCGGTGCCAGGCCGATGCCCAGGTCCAATCGCGCGGCGCGCAGCTCCGGAACCTGGGCATCGGTCGTGAGCTCGTGCAACTCCACTTCCACACCGGGGAAACTTGACCGAAAACTCTTCAGGGCGGGCGGCAGGATGCCGTAGTCCGCGATCGAGACGAAACCGACGGACAGCCTGCCGATATCACCCCGGTGCACCCGCAGCACCTCGCTCGTGGCGCGATCGAGCCGCTGCAGCACCGCGCGCGCTTCCTCCAGGAAGGCGGTCCCCGCCGCGGTGAGCGATACGCCACGATTGCTACGCTCGAGCAGCCGCACTCCGAGCGCGTTCTCCAACCTCCTGATCTGCGTCGAGAGGGGCGGCTGCGAGAGATGCAGCCGGCGCGCGGCGCGCGAAAAGCTGCATTCTTCCGCGACCGCGACGAAGTAGCGCAGTTGCCTCAGTTCCATTATTCGTAAATCGTATGGCGACCCTCTCTATATTGTATTAGCGGATATATGAGACGCCAATCAGAATGCACGCCGGCGACGGTTGTCGCCCGACAGAGGAACCCCAGTCCATGCCTGCCTACCGTTCCGCAACCAGTACCGCCGGCCGCAACATGGCCGGAGCCCGCGCGCTGTGGCGGGCCACCGGGATGAAGGACAGCGACTTCGGCAAGCCCATCATTGCGGTCGCCAATTCCTTCACCCAGTTCGTGCCCGGCCACGTGCATCTGAAGGACATGGGCCGGCTGGTGATCGAAGAGATCGAACGCGCCGGGGGCGTGGGCAAGGAGTTCAACACCATCGCGGTCGACGACGGCATCGCCATGGGGCACGACGGCATGCTCTACAGCCTGCCGTCGCGCGACATCATCGCTGACAGCGTGGAGT
>JAJYTX010000338.1 GCA_021792815.1 Pseudomonadota bacterium | reverse complement strand
GCCTCGGCAACTGCGCCTGCTCGCCTGCCGTGATGATCGACGGCGAGCTGCACGGCCGGGTCACGCCCGAGCGCCTCGATGCGCTGCTCGCCGAGGCGGCAGACGCCCCGGAGCGATCATGACGGACGCGCAGGCGCCAAGGGACCCGGTGCGGCTGTATGTCCCCGGCGATGCGGCGGCGCTGTCGCTCGGCGCCGAAGCGGTCTGTCGGGCCATCGGCGCCGAGGCGGCCCGCAGGGGCGTCGAAGTGCATCTGGTGCGCAACGGCTCGCGCGGCGCGTACTGGCTCGAGCCCCTGGTCGAAGTGGCCACCGCCGCCGGCCGGGTCGCCTATGGCCCGGTGAGTGCCTCCGATGTGTCCGGACTGTTCGAGGCCGGCTGGCTCGAGGGCGGCTCGCACCGGCTGCGCCAGGGTGATGCCGACGCCCTGCCGTGGTTCGCCGGCCAGCAACGGCTCACGTTCGCTCGGGTCGGGCGCATCGACCCGCTCAGCCTCACCGATTATCTCGCTCATGGCGGCTACCAGGGGCTGCGTCGGGCGCTGTCGATGAGTCCGCCGGACATCGTGCAGACCCTCATCGACTCGGGTCTGCGCGGGCGCGGCGGCGCGGCGTTTCCGACCGGCATCAAATGGAAGACCGTGCTCGAGCAGCCGGCCGGCCCGAAATATGTGACCTGCAACGCCGACGAGGGGGATTCGGGCACCTTCGCCGATCGGATGCTGATGGAGGGCGATCCGTTCAGCCTCATCGAAGGCATGACCCTCGCGGGGCTCGCCACCGGCGCCACCCGCGGCTACATCTATCTTCGCGTCGAGTATCCACACGCCCACCGGACGCTGACCCGGGCCATCTCGAACGCCTATCAGGCCGGCTACCTGGGCGCGGATGTCCTCGGCAGCGGCCAGCGTTTCGATCTCGAGGTGCGTCTCGGCGCCGGAGCCTATATCTGCGGCGAGGAAACCTCGATGCTCGAGAGCCTGGAGGGCCGGCGCGGCGAGGTGCGCGTGCGCCCGCCGCTGCCTGCCGTCAGGGGGTTGTTCGGACGGCCGACGATCGTCAACAACGTGATCACCCTGGCGACGGTACCGGCCATCGTGCACCAGGGGGCGCAATCCTATGCCGCCTACGGCACGGGCAGGTCGCGCGGCACGCTGCCGATCCAGCTGGCCGGGAACATCCGGCGCGCGGGACTGGTCGAGCGGGCCTTCGGCCTCAGCCTGCGTGAGCTGCTGTACGAGTATGGCGGGGGCTCGGCCTCGGGCCGTCCGATCCGCGCGGTGCAGGTCGGCGGGCCTCTCGGGGCCTACGTGCCGGCATCCCAGTTCGACACGCTGATCGACTACGAGGCGCTCGCCGGGATCGGGGCGATGCTCGGGCACGGCGGCATCGTCGTGTTCGACGATACGGTGGACATGGCCCGCATGGCCCGCTATGCGCTGGAGTTCTGCGCCATCGAGTCCTGCGGCAAGTGCACCCCGTGTCGCATCGGCTCGACGCGCGGCGTGGAAATCGTCGACCGTATCCTCGCCGGCCAGGATCCGCAGGACGCGGTGCGCCGCCTCGAGCAGCTGTGCGAGGTGATGGTGCAGGGCTCGCTGTGCGGTCTCGGCGGCATGGCGCCGTTTCCCGTGCAGAGCGCGCTGAAACATTTCCGCGCGGACTTCACCGCGAGGGCATCGCGTTGACCCTGACTGATCTGTGCGGCGCACCGCGCCGTATGCGCATCGGGGCCGCTCAGGCGGACCCGGTGGATTGCGAGCGCCGCGCGCGCCAGGAGGCTGTCTGACATGTTCGCCATTGACTACCGGGATTGCGGCACCGCGGTGCCCGCCGATGCGGGCGCGCCGGTCACGGTCGAGATCGACGGCACGCGCGTGACCGTGCCCGAGGGCACCTCGGTCATGCGGGCCGCCGCGCTCGCCGGGGTGCAGGTGCCCAAACTCTGCGCCACCGACACTCTGAAGGCCTTCGGTTCCTGCCGGATGTGCCTGGTCGAGATCGAAGGCCGCAAGGGCTATCCGGCCTCGTGCACCACCACCGTGGCCGCGGGGATGAAGGTGCGCACCGGCTCGGAGAAGCTCGATGAGCTGCGCCGCGGTGTGCTCGATCTGTATCTGTCGGACCTCTCGCCCGATTGGGCCGCCTCGGCGGCGAGCCGCCACAGCGAGCTCGAGAGCGTTGCCCGCCGGGTCGGTCTCGCCCGTACGACCTATGACCCCGAGGGGCGGCGCCGGTCCGCGGCGGCCGATGCCAGCAATCCCTATTTCGTGTTCGATCCGCAGTACTGCATCGTCTGTTCGCGCTGCGTGCGCGCCTGCGAGGACATCCAGGGCACCTTCGCCCTCACGGTCCAGGGCCGCGGCTTCGACTCGAAGATCGCGGCGAGCCAGGACCAGCCGTTCCTCGAGTCCGAGTGCGTGTCCTGCGGCGCCTGCGTGGAGGCCTGTCCGACCCCGGCGCTGAGCGAGAAATCCCTCCTGCGCTGCGGTCAGCCCGAGCGCACGGTCACCACCACCTGCGCGTACTGCGGCGTCGGCTGCAGCTTCAAGGCGGAGGTCCGCGGCAGCGGCGCGGCGACGGAAGTGGTGCGCATGGTGCCGAACCGCGAGGGGGATGCCAACCACGGGCATGCCTGCGTCAAGGGGCGGTTCGCCTACGGCTATGCCCTGCATCCGGACCGGCAGCTCAAACCGATGCTGCGCAAGAGCATCCAGGACGAGTGGCGCGTGGTGTCCTGGGAGGAGGCGATCGGCTATGCGGCCAGCGAGATCCGCCGCATCCAGGCGCAGCACGGCCGTGACTCGGTGGGCGGCATCACCTCCTCGCGCTGCACCAACGAGGAGACCTACCTGGTGCAGAAGCTGGTGCGCGCCGCCTTCGACACCAACAACGTCGATACCTGCGCCCGGGTGTGCCATTCGCCGACCGGTTATGGTCTGAAGAGCACCCTCGGGGAGTCCGCCGGCACGCAGGCGTTCGATTCCGTGACCCGGGCCGATGTCATCGTGGTGATCGGCGCCAATCCGACCGACGCCCATCCGGTGTTTGCCTCGCAGCTGAAGCAGCGCATACGCCAGGGCGCGAAGCTCATCGTGATCGACCCGCGCGCCATCGGCCTGGTGCGCAGTCCGCACGTCGCCGCGGATATCCATCTGCAGCTCAGGCCCGGCACCAATGTCGCGATGCTCGTCGCGCTGGCGCACGTGATCGTGACCGAGGGCCTCACCCGGGACGAGTACGTCGCCGAGCGCTGCGAGACCCCATCCTACCAGCGCTGGAAGGCCTTCGTGGCCGAGCAGCGCAACTCCCCGGAGTCGATGGCCGGGGTGACCGGCGTGCCGGCGGAGCAGGTGCGCCGCGCCGCGCGCCTGTACGCGACCGGCGGCAATGGAGCGATTTATTACGGCCTCGGCGTGACCGAGCACAGCCAGGGCTCGACGGCCGTCATGGCGCTCGCCAACCTGGCGATGGCCACCGGGAATCTCGGGCGCGAGGGCGTCGGCGTCAACCCGCTGCGCGGACAGAACAACGTGCAGGGCTCGTGCGACATGGGCTCGTTTCCGCACGAGTTTCCCGGCTATCGGCACGTGTCCGACCCGGCGGTGCGCGCCGAGTTCGAGCAGGCCTGGGGCGTGACGCTCAAGGCCGAACCGGGCCTGCGTATCCCGAACATGTTCGAAGCGGCGCTCGAGGGCAGCTTCCGCGGCCTGTACGTGCAGGGCGAGGATATCGTCCAGTCCGATCCGAACACCCGGCACGTCACGAGCGCGCTCGAGGCGATGGAGTGCGTGATCGTGCAGGACCTGTTTCTCAACGAGACCGCGAAATTCGCGCACGTGTTCCTGCCCGGCGCATCTTTCCTCGAAAAGGACGGTACCTTCACCAACGCCGAGCGGCGCATCTCGCGCGTGCGCAAGGTGCTGCCGCCACGCGCCGGCTACGAGGACTGGCAGATCACCCAGCTGCTCGCCAACGCCCTCGGATACCCGATGCGCTACACGCATCCGTCCGAGATCATGGACGAGATCGCCCGGCTGACCCCGACCTTCGCCGGCGTCTCATACGAGAAGCTCGACCGGCTGGGCAGCATCCAGTGG
>JAJYTX010000337.1 GCA_021792815.1 Pseudomonadota bacterium | reverse complement strand
CCGCTGCGCTCGCAGCTGCCGCCGGCACGCTGGACGGCGCTCGCCGTGTGTGCGCTGCTCGCGGCTGGCTCGGCGGGGCTTTACGTGAAGCTCAGCAACTGGAACTGGAGCCAATCCCCCGGCGTCGACTCGCCCGAGTCCATGGTGGAGCGGTTGATCCATCAACTGAACCGACACCCCGCCAACCTCGACGGCTGGCTGATGCTCGGCCGCTCCTACGTCGTGTTGCAGGAGTACCCGCTCGCGGTGCGCGCCTTCCAACGGGCGGACGAGGTGGCGCACGGCAGCAGCGCGCCGGCGCTGGTCGGGGAGGCCGAGGCAATGATCATGATCCGGGAGTCCTCCCTCGATGGACGGGCCGGTGCGCTCATCGAGCGGGCGCTCACCCTGGACCCGAGTTCTCCCAAGGCGCTGTTCTTCGGGGCGGCCGCGGCGTTGCGCCGGGGGAATCTCGTGCTGGCCAGGACCCGCTTCAGCAAACTGCTGGCCATGAATCCTCCGGCCAACGTCCAGGTGGTGCTGAAACACGAAATTGCGGGGATCAATAGCAAACTTGCGGCGAACGCGGCGCCAAAAACGGCGAAAATTCAAAAACCAGCCGGACACTGAGCGCCCGGACAGGCCACGGATGGTACGGGAACAGGAACCCTCGGGAGGCAAGCGGAGTCTGAATCTCTTGCGGTCAGCGCCGCAGAGGTTTATCACTGTTTCCGTGTTCCCGATGGAGGAGAACGCTCATGATTCAGCCAATTCATGAGGGACCGCAGTCCCGCAAGGGCATTCCCAGCCGCGGATTCGCGTCCATGAGCCAGGAACGGCAGCGGCAGATCGCCAGCATGGGTGGTAAGGCAGTACCCGACAGCAAGCGAAGCTTTTCCCAGAACCGCCAGCTGGCCGCCGAGGCGGGCCGCAAGGGCGGCCAGAGCGTGCCGGATGCGAAGCGCAGCTTCTCGCAGAACCGGCGCCTGGCGGCCGAAGCGGGCCGCAAGGGTGGCCAGAGCGTGCCCGATGAGAAGCGCAGCTTCTCGCAGAACCGGCGCCTGGCGGCCGAGGCGGGCCGCAAGGGTGGCCAGGCGAGCCACCACGTTGCGGCCACGGAGCGGGACTGACGACCGGCGGGTCACTTCCGGTGTGGGGTCTCGGCCCAGGTTGCCCGAGCGGCTTCCCTTGACCGGAAGGAAGGTGGGAAGCGCGGCTCGGGCGCACTGCGGGTAGAGGCTTCCCGGAGCGCTCGGCCATTCACGCGCCGTTGACCGGCACGGGTTGGCGTACTATCGTTGCATCCTGACTAGGGGAGCCCCGCCAAGGGGCTGAGAGGCCGACGGCGCGCGCAGGCGCGGCGCGGCGACCCTTTGAACCTGATCCAGTTCATGCTGGCGTAGGGAAAGTTCCGGACTGTTCCTTTCTCGCGGCGTGGCTGGGTCTCCTGCGGTTGATCCGCTCAAGGAGCCTCCACGATGAATGAACTGCCGGGACCGAATCCTGACGCGCCTCAGCGCGGCCTCCGAAATGGCGCGGGCAAGACCCATGATGGGTCAAGCCCTGCCGTTCCCCAAGTCGTCGCCCGCTCGTTGCCCGCTTCGCGCAAGATCTTCGTGCCGGGCACGCTGCACGGCGACGTGCGGGTGCCGATGCGCCAGATCTCGCTGCACCCCTCGAGCGCAGAGCCGCCGCTGACGGTCTACGACTCTTCGGGCCCGTATACCGATCCCGAGGCACGCATCGACATCGAACGGGGCCTCGCGCCGCTGCGCGAGCGCTGGATCCGCGAGCGCGCGGACGTCGAGGAAAGCGATGGCCGGCCGCGACGCCTCGAGGATGACGGAGCGGTGGGCGAAGGGGTGTCCGCCCCGCCGTTTCCCACCATCCGCCGGCCGCTGCGCGCGCGCGCCGGACACGCGGTGACCCAGCTCGCCTACGCCCGCGCCGGGATCATCACCCCGGAGATGGAATTCATCGCCATCCGGGAGAACCTCGGGCGAGCGGCGCAACCGCCGGGTGCGCGTGACGGCAACGATTGGGGCGCCGACATCCCGTCCTGCGTGACCCCGGAGTTCGTGCGCGCCGAGGTGGCCGCCGGCCGCGCCATCATTCCGGCGAACATCAATCACCCGGAATCCGAGCCGATGATCATCGGGCGGAACTTCCTGGTGAAGATCAATGCCAACATCGGCAACTCCGCGGTCAGCTCCTCGATGGCCGAGGAGGTCGACAAGATGGTCTGGGCCACCCGCTGGGGCGCCGATACCGTCATGGACCTGTCGACCGGGCGGAACATCCACACCATCCGGGAGTGGATCCTGCGCAACTCCCCGGTGCCGATCGGCACCGTGCCGATCTACCAGGCGCTCGAGAAGGTCGGCGGCATCGCCGAGGCGCTCTCCTGGGAAGTGTTCCGCGACACCCTCATCGAACAGGCCGAGCAGGGGGTGGATTACTTCACCATCCACGCCGGCGTACGGCTGCGGCACATTCCGCTCACCGCCTCCCGGGTCACCGGGATCGTCTCGCGGGGCGGATCGATCATGGCCAAGTGGTGCCTGGCGCACCACCGCGAGAGCTTTCTATACGAGCACTTCGAGGAGATCTGCGAGATCTGCCGCGCATACGACGTCAGCTTCTCGCTCGGGGATGGCCTGCGGCCGGGCTCGATCGCCGACGCCAACGATGCGGCGCAGTTCGCCGAGCTGGAAACGCTGGGCGAACTGACGCGCATCGCCTGGCAGCGCGACTGCCAGGTGATGATCGAGGGACCGGGCCACGTGCCGATGCACAAGATCAAGGAAAACATGGACCAGCAGCTGGCCCACTGCGGCGGGGCGCCGTTTTATACCCTGGGGCCGCTCACCACGGACATCGCGCCGGGCTACGATCACATCACCTCGGCGATCGGCGCGGCCATGATCGGCTGGTACGGCACGGCGATGCTCTGTTATGTCACGCCCAAGGAGCACCTCGGGCTGCCCACCCGCGATGACGTCAAGACCGGCGTCATCACCTACAAGATCGCCGCCCATGCGGCCGATCTCGCCAAGGGCCACCCCGGCGCGCGGGAGCGGGACGATGCGCTGTCCCGCGCGCGGTTCGATTTCCGCTGGGAAGACCAGTTCAACCTCTCCCTCGACCCGGACACCGCCTGCGCCTTCCACGACGAGACGATGCCGAAGGACGCGCACAAGGTGGCGCATTTCTGCTCGATGTGCGGTCCGAAATTCTGCTCGATGCGCATCTCGCACGAGGTGCGCGAGGAAAGCGTGCGTCAGCACGGTCTGCAGGAGATGGCCGAGAAGTTCCGCGCCGCGGGCGGCGAGCTCTACGTCGCGGCTCAACGGAGCTGACGCATGCGTGCCACGGTGATCGGCGCCGGTGTCGCCGGGCTCGCCTGCGCGGTGGAACTCGCCGAGCGGGGCCTCGCGGTGGAGCTGCTCGAGCGCACGCGGCGCCTGGGCTCGGGATGCTGCTCGTGGTATGCCGGCGGCATGCTCGCGCCCTGGTGTGAGCGGGAAAGTGCCGAGCCGCTCATCGCCGAGCTCGGCGCCGAGAGCCTGCAGTGGTGGCGGGAGAAGTTTCCGGGCACCCGGCTCGGGGGTAGTCTGGTGGTCGCCCACGGCCGCGACAGCGGCGAGCTGAAGCACTTCGCGCGGCGCACCGAGCGCTACGAGTGGCTCGACGCGCAGGCCATCGCGGCGCTCGAGCCGGACCTGGCCGGGCGCTTCGAGCGGGCACTGTACTTCCGGGAGGAAGGCCATCTCGATCCGCGCGCCGCGCTGCTCGCGCTCAGCGAGCGGCTGCAGTCGCTCGGCGGGAGGATCCGCTACGGCGCTTCGGGTACACACGATCGGCAGGCGCACGCCGAGGGGTATCTCATCGACTGCACGGGGCTCGCCGCCCGCGAGGTGCTCACCGAGCTGCGCGGTGTGAAGGGCGAGATGCTGGTGGTGAGCCTGCCCGACATCTCGCTGTCGCGCCCGGTGCGGGTGTTGCACCCGCGCGTGCCGGTCTATATCGTGCCGCGCGGCGACGGGCACTTCATGATCGGCGCGACCTCGATCGAGAGCGACCAGGCGACGCGTATCAGTGCCCGCTCCATGCTCGAGCTGCTCG
>JAJYTX010000336.1 GCA_021792815.1 Pseudomonadota bacterium | reverse complement strand
CCAGAGAGCTCTTGCGGGAGATCGCTCGGAGTCTGGAGATGACGATTTACGCGGGGGCGATCAATCGGGACCACGTGCATGTGCTCGTATCGATACCGCCGCAGGTGTCGGTGTCCCGAGCCGTACAATTTCTGAAGGGGAAGAGCTCGCATAGACTGCTGAGTGAATTTGGGGCGCTGAGAAAGCGGTATTGGGGCCAGCATCTGTGGGCACGGGGTTACTGGGTGGCGTCGAGCGGGAACGTGACCGACGAGGTATGGCAGAAATACATCGAGAATCAAGTGCCTGAGGAGCCCGATGACAACTTCAAAATCGTGTGACTCTGCGGTCGGCCCCGGGCCGACTCATACCCGGCTTGAGCCGTCTCTCGGAAGCCCTCGCCTTTAGGCGAGGGTACGTTCACGATAGACAGCGTGGCCAAAATACCTGCCGGAGTCGGTCCGCGAAATCCCCAAGTCGTGGTCCTGATCGGCGCAACGGGCGACCTGGCCCGCCGCAAGCTGCTCCCGGGCCTGTTTCATCTGTTTGCCGCGGGCTTCATCCCCAGCTGCCGCATCGTCGGGGTTTCCCTCGAGGACCTCGACGCGCAGGCGTTTCGCAAGCTCACCCGCGCGGCGCTCGAGGAGTTCTCCCCCTGCCAGGCGAGCGAGGAGCAGCATGCGGCGTTCGAGAAGGCCCTGGACTATGTGCCGCTCGGGGCCGGCGCCGGGGAGCTCAAGGCGGCGGTCGAGCGGGCCGAGAAGGCCCTCGATGCCGAGTGCGAGCGGCTGCACTACTTGAGCGTGCCGCCGAGCGCGGCGCTCGCCTGCGTGCGCATGCTCGGGGAGGCGGGCCTGGTGACGCGCTCGCGCATCATCATGGAGAAGCCCTTCGGCACCGACCTCGCCAGCGCCAAGTCCCTCAACGCCAAGCTGCACGCGGTCTTCTCCGAGGAGCAGATCTTTCGCATCGATCACTTCCTCGGCAAGGAGCCGGCGCAGAACATCCTCGCGTTCCGCTTCGCCAACGGGTTGTTCGAGCCGATCTGGAACCGCAACTTCATCGAGCACGTTCAGATCGACGTGCCGGAGACGTTGGGACTCGAGAAGCGCACCGCCTTTTACGATGCGATCGGCGCATTCCGCGACATGGTCGTCACGCACCTCTTTCAGGTCCTCGCGTTCGTGGCCATGGAGCCGCCGACGGCGCTCGAGCCCACGGCGATCAGCGACGAGAAGAACAAAGTCTTCCGCAGCATGCTGCCCATCAAGCCGGGCGATGTGGTGCGCGGGCAGTTCACCGGCTACCGCGGCGAGGAAGGGGTGAGCCCGGAGTCGGACACCGAGACCTTCATTGCGCTCAAGTGCACCATCGACAACTGGCGCTGGGCCGGCGTGCCGCTCTACCTGCGCACCGGCAAGCGCCTGGCCGAGGGCAAGCGCGTCATCTCCATCGCCTTCCGCGAGCCGCCGAAGAGCATGTTCCCGCCGGATTCCGGGGTCGGGGCGCAGGGGCCGGATCATCTGACGTTCGACCTGGCGGATGTCTCGAAGATGTCCCTGTCCTTCTACGGCAAGCGTCCGGGCCCCGGCATGCGGCTCGACAAGCTCAGCCTGCAATTCGCCATGCACGACACCGGACTCGTCGGAGAGGTGCTGGAGGCGTACGAGCGGCTGATCCTCGATGCCATGCGCGGGGATCGGACGCTGTTCACGACAGCGGAGGGGATCGAGCGGCTGTGGGAGGTCTCGGCACCGTTGCTGGAATCGCCGCCGCCGGTGCGGTTCTACGCCCCCGGGTCGTGGGGACCGAACTCCATGCACCAGCTCATCGCCCCGCACGCCTGGCGGCTGCCGTTCGAGCGGGGCTGGCGCGATCCGAATCTCAGCGGAGCCTGAGGAGGGACATGTAAGCGCTTGATGCGCATGCCAAGACTTGCCCGCGGACCTTGCTTTTGGCGCTCGCGGCCCCATCCCACATGATCTAGAATAGCCTCACTCGATACTGGAGATCACAGATGCCTTTGCCAACCCAGACCCGGCGATCCGGTAACCCCGCCTTCAATGCCTTTTCGCGCGTTTCGCGCGCAGGGTTCGGCGCCGAGGCCATGACGGTGCAGGGAGCCGTCAACAAGAGCTTCCTGCTGCTGGTGGTGCTGATGGCCTGTGCGCTGCTGCCCTGGTCGCAGGCCACGGGCGGCAATCTGCAGGCGGTCGGCGGGGAGATGATGCTCGGCCTCATCGGCGGCCTGGTGCTCGCACTGATCGTGAGCTTCAAGCCCACCACGGCCCCGTACCTGTCCGTGCCCTATGCGGCCCTCGAGGGTCTGGTGCTCGGGGGAATCTCGGCCCAGTTCAATGCGAGCTATCCGGGCATCGCCATCGAGGCGGTCGGGGCGACGTTCGCGGTCACGGTGGTCATGCTGGTGCTGTACCGGGCCCGCGTGATCCGGGTCACCGACCGCTTCCGCGCCATGGTGATCGGCGCCACGGGCGGCATCTTCCTGCTGTACCTCGCCAGCTGGATCCTCGGGTTCTTCCATGTGGTGGTGCCGTTCATCAACTCGGCCTCCCCGCTCGGCATCGGCTTCTCGGTGCTGGTCGTCCTGATCGCCGCCTTCAACCTCGCGCTCGACTTCGACATGATCGAGCGGGGCGCCGCCGGGGGAGCGCCGAAGTACATGGAGTGGTACGGCGCTTTCGCGCTGATGGTCACGCTGGTGTGGATGTACCTCGAGATGCTGCGGCTGCTGTCGAAAATCCAGCGGCAGTGAGCGCCGGCGCGCCGGTGGAGATCCCGTACCGGGATCTCACCGCGCAGGCGCTACGCGGGGTGATCGAGTCCTTCGTGCTGCGCGAGGGCACCGATTACGGCGAGCGGGAGTGCTCGCTCGAGGAGAAAGTCTCCCAGGTGTGCGCGCAGATCGAGCGGGGCGTGGCGCGCATTCTTTTCGATCCCGAGACCTGCACGGTGACGATCGAGATCGTCACCGGCGGGTCCGTCTCAACCTGACTAGCGCAGCACTTCCTCCAGGAACTGCATCAGCGAGTGCCACGAGCGCCGGTCGGCCGTCTCGTTGTATTGCAGGCCGTTCGCGGGGGCATTAGCCTGCGGGTGGGTGAAGGCGTGCAGAGTGTGGCCGTAGGCGTGCAACTGCCAGTCGGCGCCGGCGGCGGTGAGCTCCTTGGCGATCGCGAGCACGTCCTCGGGCGGGGCCATGGGATCGTCGTAGCCGTGCAGGATCAGCACCTTGGCGCCGATCTTCCGGGCGGGCAGCCCGCTCGGCTTGAGCAGGCCGTGGAAGGCGGCGACGCCGCGCACATCCGCGCCGCCGCGCGCGAGGTCGAGCACGCACAGCCCGCCGAAGCAAAAGCCCATGGCGGCGATGCGCCGCGAGTCGATCTGCGGCAGGGCCTTCAGCGTCTCGAGCGCCGCGTGGATGCGGCGCCCGAGCAGGGCGCGATCCTGCATGAAGGGGGTGATGAGGGCCGCGCACTCCTCGTTGGTGCTGCCGCGCCTGCCCTTGCCGAACATGTCGAGCGCGAAGGCGGCGTAGCCGTGCCAGGCGAGCCGGCGCGCCTTGCGCTCGACGAACTCATCGCGCCCGCCCCAGGCGTGGCTGATGAGGACCGCGGGCTTCGGCCCCGGCCGGGAATCGTCGTGACAGAAGAAGCCCTCGAGGAGGGCCTGCCCCTCGCGATATTCAATCAACTGCTCGCGGATCGTCATGATGGCTCTCTCCAGGTGTGCGCAGGGGACGGCGATTCTAGCGCTTCAGCAGCCCCACCGAGAGCAGCACCAGCCCGGCGCCGAGCACGGTGCCGCCCACCCAGCCCGGCAGCGCACGCTCCTGCCGCACGCTCGCCGACAGCCCCCCGAATTTGAGCACGCGCCGCTCGCTCGAGTAATGCGGGGGACGCACGATGAGGAAGATCCCGCCGCCGATCAGGATCAGTCCGGCGATGAAGGGTGCTTTCACGATGACGCTGCCTGAGGGCCCGAAGGGCGAGACGGGGATTCTAGCAGCAGGCGCCGGTGCGGCCCGGGCGCTGCGCGCGGCCTCGGCGACGCTACGCGTCCCCGCCGCCTCCGGCCAGGGCACGCTCGATGCGCCGGTCCGGGATGAGC
>JAJYTX010000335.1 GCA_021792815.1 Pseudomonadota bacterium | reverse complement strand
GCTATACTGAAAAGCCACCCGGGACGGATCAGCGACCGTCCCACCACCGCCGGGGCACGGTGTGGCCGCAGGCCGCTCCGGGCGCCGCACTGAAGAGGACTCGAGCATGGCCACCGCCTCTCCCCTGCCGACTCGGCTCGCCGACCTCAGCCAGCCGGTTGCCGACTGGGTCGATTCGATCCGCGACCTGACGCAGCCCGCCGAGGTCTACTGGTGCGAAGGCACCGAGGCCGAGCGCGAGGCGCTCACCGCGCGCCTGGTGCGCGACGGCGAGCTCACCCGGCTCGACCCCGGTCAGTTTCCCGGCTGTCATCTGTATCGCTCGGACCCGGCGGACGTGGCGCGCGTCGAGCACCTCACCTACATCTGCACGCGCTCGAAGGACGATGCCGGCCCGAACAACAACTGGATGGACCCGCAGGAGGCCCATGTCAAGATGCGCGGGCTGTTCCGCGGCAGCATGCGCGGCCGGACGATGTATGTGATTCCCTATTGCATGGGCCCGGTGGACTCGCCGCTCGCGCGCTGCGGGGTCGAGATCACCGACAGCGCCTATGTCGCGATCAACATGCTGATCATGACCCGCGCCGGCCGGCCGGCGCTCGAGCGCATCGCCCGCGAGGAGTGCTTCGTGCGCGGGCTGCACTCGATCGGCGAGCTCGACCCGAACCGGCGCTTCATCATGCATTTTCCCGAGGAGCTCACCATCGAGAGCTACGGCTCCGGTTACGGCGGCAACGCGCTGCTCGGCAAGAAATGCCATGCGCTGCGCATCGCGAGCTGGCAGGCGCGCGGGGAAGGCTGGCTCGCCGAGCACATGCTCATCGTCGGGCTGCAGAACCCCCGCGGCGAGACCCATTACATCGCGGCGGCCTTCCCCTCGGCCTGCGGCAAGACCAACCTCGCGATGCTCATCCCGCCGCACTCGATGCCCGGCTGGAAGGTGTTCACCGTGGGCGATGACATCGCCTGGCTGCACCCGGGCGCCGACGGCCGGCTCTGGGCCATCAATCCCGAGGCCGGCTACTTCGGCGTGGTGCCCGGGACCAACCGCGAGACCAACCGCAACGCCTACGACATGATCCGGCGCGACACGTTGTTCACCAACGTCGCGCTGACGGCCGACAACCAGCCGTGGTGGGAAGGACTGCCCTCGGGCACGCCGAGCATCGACTGGCAGGGCCGGCCGTTCGATCCGGCGCGCGGCCCGGCGGCCCATCCCAATTCGCGCTTCACCGTCTCGGCGCGGCGCAACCCGAGTTACGCGCGCGCCGCGGACGATCCGCGCGGCGTGCCGATCTCGGCGATCGTGTTCGGCGGCCGGCGCAGAGAGGTCGCGCCGCTCGTCTACGAAGCGCGCAGCTGGCAGCACGGGGTGCTGGTCGGCGCCTCGGTCGCCTCCGAGACCACCGCCGCGGCGGTCGGCCAGGTGGGCGTGGTGCGCCGCGACCCGATGGCGATGCAGCCGTTCTGCGGCTACAACTTCGCCGACTACTGGCGGCACTGGCTCACGGTCGGCTCGCGGCTGACCCAGCCGCCGCGGATTTTCCACGTCAACTGGTTCCGGCGCGATCCGCAGGGCAAGTTCCTCTGGCCCGGATACGGCGAGAACCTGCGGGTGCTCGCCTGGATGCTCGATCGCTGCGCGGGCAAGGCCCAGGCGCGCGACGGCGGCATCGGCCTGCTGCCCCGGCCCGAGGACCTGAGCACCACCGGACTGCAGGTCGGCCCCGAGGCGCTCGGCGCGCTGCTGTCGGTCGACGGCGGGCTGTGGCGCAAGGAGGTCGACGAGACCCGCAGCTACCTGGCGCAGTACGGCGAGCGGCTGCCGGCCGAGATGCTCGCCGAGCTCGAGCGCACGGCGGCGGCGCTCGCCGGCTGAAACGGCGGCCGCGGTCCGCGGCCGGCTACTCGCAGACGAAGCGGATGGTCTGCGCCGAGTCGGCCTCGGGCAATCGCCCGAGGCCGATGGTGCCGCTCGCCCGCAGCTGCAGCGTATCGCGGCGCAC
This sequence comes from Pseudomonadota bacterium, assembly GCA_021792815.1. Next base: position 2,117 of record JAJYTX010000335.1, on the reverse strand, counting down.
GAAGGATTCCTCGCCGCCCGCGGCGCGCACGAACGTGCCGTTGGTGCTGTGGTCGATCAGCATGAACTTGTGGCGCACGAATTCGATGCGCGCGTGCAGCCGGGAGATCAGGCTGCCCTTCACCACCAGGTCGTTCTCGTCCGCCCGTCCGATGGTGAGGATGGCGTGCTGCTCGTCGACCACCAGCTCGCGGTCGAGCCACCACAGCCGCAGGCGCACGCTGTCGGACGGGTCGGAGGTCAGCGGCATCGTGCGCACCATGCTGGTGGCGTCCTCGGCCTGCCAGAGCACCTCGTACAGCGGCACTTCGTTGCCCTGACCCTTGATCGGGGCGTTGTCGATCAGACGGCAGGCGCTGTGCCACTGCGGCGAGAGCTGCCGCACCGTGGCCTCGGTGATGATGACCTGCCCCGCCTTGGCCTGGCTGGTCATGCGGTTGGCGGTGTGGACCGTGACGCCGAAGATATCCTGGCTCTCGCTCATCACCGGCCCGAAATGGCAGCCGATCCGGATCGCCACCGGCGGACCCTCGACGTGCAGCCGCGAGTGGCTCGCGATCTCCTTCTGCATCTGGGCGGCGGCATTCAGCGCCTGATCGGGGCTGGGGAAGGTGGCCATGACCTCGTCCCCCATGGTCTTGACGACCGTGCCGCCATGCTCTTCGGTGGCCTCGCGCATCACCTCGATACAGGTGCCCACCATGTCCCGCGCGCGCTGGTCGCCCATCCGCTCGTACAGACGGGTCGAGCCCACCACGTCGGCGAACAAAACGGCAACCTCGACCTCCTCACCCATGGCGTGCGCAATCAACCCTTCTCCCCCGCCTGTTGGATGTGATCCTCGTCGACACTCCCCTGCGGGGGCAGTATACGCGAGCGGCCTTCCGAGGCGCCACCGAGGGGCAGGCCGCCCTCAGGCCGCCGCCGATGCCGCGGGGAGCGCCTCGGCCTGCGCACCCGCCCGGCGGATCAGCTCCGGTCCGGCCCCGGGGCGACGCGCCCCCTCGCTCAACGCGCGTCGGAACGCCTTGGCACCCGGCTCGCCGGCGTACAGGCCGAGCATGTGGCGCGTGATGGCCTGCAGGGGCACCCCGGCGCTGAGCTGCCGCTCGGCGTACCCGGCCATGCGCTCGAGCAGGGCCTGACGGCTGGGACGCGCGCCGCCGTGCGGCGCGAGCGCCCGATGCAGCTCGGCGAGCACCACGGGGCGGTGATAGGCCTCGCGCCCGAGCATGACGCCGTCGCACCAGCTGAGCGCCTCGAGGACGCCGGCGGTATCGCGCAAGCCCCCGTTCACGACCAGCGGCAGATCGGCGCAGAGCGGTCGCAGCCGGCGCACCACGTCGTAGCGCAGCGGCGGGACCTGGCGGTTGTCCTTGGGCGAGAGCCCGCCGAGCACCGCCTTGCGCGCGTGCACGATGGCCACCGCGCAGCCGGCCTCGCGGATCCGCGCGATGAAGGCCCCGAGGGTCTCGAAATCCCGCTCGTCGAAGCCGGCGAGCCCCTGGCGCCAGCCGGCGCCCGTGGCGCTGAGCACACCGATGCGCATCTTCACCGTGACCGGGATGCTGACCGCCCCCCGCATCGCCGCGACGCAGTCTGCGACCCGCCCCGGGTCGAGCATCAGGCAGGCGCCGAACGAGCCGCTCGCGACCCGCTCGCTGGGGCAGCCACAGTTGAGGTTGATCTCATCGTAGCCGGCCTGCTCGCCGAGGCGGGCGGCGAGCGCGAGCTCGCGCGGCTCGCTGCCGCCGAGCTGCAGGGCGAGCGGATGCTCCTCGGGATCACAGGCGAGCAGCCGGTGCGCATCCCCGCGGCACAGCGCCGCGGCATGGATCATCTCGGTGTACAGCAGCGGCAGCGGCGAGAAGCCGCGCAGGAAGTACCGGCAGTGCCGGTCCGTCCAGTCCATCATGGGCGCTACGGATATTTTTCTGTTTAATTCCAATTACTTAGCCCGCTATCTTCAAAAATATATTAGCGCATCCCCGCGGTATTTCTGGGAATTTATCAAATTGACGCTGCCCGGACCGCAGCAGCCCCTGTCAGATAGGACATTTCGCATCCTTCCTGGTATCCTGACCCAATGGCGCGGCGCAAGCGTGAATCCAAGGACGA